>JBPCOR010000002.1:0-5178 GCA_051000035.1 Mycobacteriales bacterium
GGCGTCGCGAGGTACAGCGAGGAGTACGCGCCGGAGGCCAGCCCGATGAAGAGCACCAGGGCGAGGTCCTTGATCGTCCCGACACCGAGCAGGCCGGCGCCGACGAAGAGCAGGCCCGCGACCGGCAACAGCGCGATCAGCGACGTGTTGATCGACCGGGCGAGGGTCTGGTTCACGGCCCGGTTCGCCGCCTCGGAGTAGGTCTGGCGGCCAAGGCCAAGGATGCCGCGGGTGTTCTCCCGGACCTTGTCGTACACGACGATGTTGTCGTAGAGGGAATAACCGAGAATCGTCAGCAGGCCGACGACCGTCGAGGGGGTGACCTCGAATCCGACGATCGAGTAGACACCGGCGGAAATGATCAGGTCGTGCAGCACGCCGACGATCGCCCCGACCGACAGCCGCCATTCGAAAAGCACCGAAATGAAGGCCGTCACCGCGAGCAGGAAGACGACCAGCGCGAGGATGGCCTTGTTGGTGATGTCCTTACCCCACGAGGCGCTGACCTCATTCTGGCTGATGTCGTTGGCCCGCAGCGCACGCCCCTTGACGCTGATTTCGGAGCCGAGATCGCGGGCGAGCGCCGTCTTGAGCGTGTCGACCTGTCTTTCGGGCAGCACCCGGGTCGTGATGACGAAGGTTGCGTTGGAGCCGGTCCCGGCCTGCTGCACCGTCTCGACCGGCACGCCGGATCGCTCGGCGGCGGACTGCGCCTGGGAGACGGTGGCCGAGCCGGTACCGAATTGCAGCGAGTTGCCGCCCTTGAATTCCACCCCGAGATTGAAGCCACGGATCCCGATCGACAGCGCGCAGATGATGACCGCGACGATGGAGAGCGCGTACCAGCGCTTCCGGTGGGAGATGAATCCGATATGTGTCTCGCCGCGGTAGAGCCGGGCAACCGCGCCGTCACTCATCCCGGAGTCCGTCGCTTCACCCGTCGGCATGTCAGGACTCCTTCCTCGCGCGGGCCCGCCGGGCGGCGGCCCGTTCGGCGGCCGTCGTCCCGGACACGCCGGACACCGGTGGCCCGCCGGCGGTCGCCAGTGTCCCGGCGGCCGCCCGCTCGGCCCGGCCGGTCCGGCCGATCTTGCCCAGTCCGGACATGCGGGGCAAGGCGAAGCTCTTGCTGCGAGAGAGCACCAAGATGATCGGGTGGGTGAACAGGAACACGACTATCAGGTCGAGGATCGTCGAAAGCCCCAGGGTGAAGGCGAATCCGCGCACATCTCCGGCCGCGAGGTAGTAGAGGATCGCCGCGGCCAGGAACGACACCGCATCGGCCGACAGGATCGTGCGCCGCGCCCTGACCCATGCTCTCGGTACGCCGGAGCGCATGGATCTGCCCTCGTGGACCTCCTCCTTGAGCCGTTCGAAGAACACGACGAAGGAGTCGGCGGTGATGCCGACGGCGACGATGAAACCGGCGATGCCGGCGAGGCTCAGGGTGAAGCCGACCCGCTGGCCCAGCAGCACGACGCTGGAATACACCAGCGCCGCGGAGACGAGCAGGCTCGCGATGGTGACCAGGCGGAGCGCGCGGTAGTAGATGAGTGAGTAGACGATGACCAGGGCCAGGCCGATGCCGCCGGCGAGCAGGCCGGCCTTGAGCTGGGCGGATCCCAGCGTCGGCGAGATGGTCGTCGCGGTCGAGCGTTCGAACGACAGCGGCAAAGCGCCGAACTTCAGCTGGTTGGAGAGCGACTTCGCCTCGTCCGCCGTGAAACCGCCGGTGCCGCCGGTGATCTGGGTCGGGCCGTCGATGGTGGACGTGATGCCCGGCGCGGAGACGACCTGCCCATCCAGGACGAATGCGACGAAGTCGGCGGCCGGGTCGGTGGCGGAATCGCAGCCGCCGGTCTTGTTGCAGTTGTTCTTCGCCGTGTAATTCGACCAAATGGTCTGGCCCTTGCCTTTGAGCTTGAGCTGGATCGTCCAGGTCGGTACGGCCGTACTGCCGGCGCCGTACTGCGCGGCCGCGCTGCTCACCTGGGTGCCGGAGAGAATCGACGGGGCGAGCACATACTTCACCTGCGGCCGGCCACCACCAGCCTGGTCACAGCTCACCAGCGGCTTGTCCGGGGGGACGCTCGCCGCGGCCCTGAGCAATGCTGTGCAGGACTTGCCGATATCGGCCTGTAGCGATTGCGGCACGCCCGGCAGCGCGTTCGACGCCGGCGCGGACGGGGCCGGCGAGGGCACCGGTGCGACGCTTGCCGTCGCAGCGGGCGTCGGCTTCACCGTCGAGGTCGTGGACTTCGCGGTGGCCGGCGCCGCGAGTGGGCCGGCGAAGTTGTGCACCGAGCCGTTACCGGCCGACGTCGATGCCGCCGGCGACTGCCGGACCGACCCGCTGGTTGCGGTCGACTTCGTCTTGCTGGGCGCGGACTTGCTGGGCGCGGACTTGCTGGGCGTCGACCTGCTCGGCGTCGACCTGCTGGGCGTCGTTGACCTGGTTGGAGTGCTGGTAGCGCTGCGCTTGGTCGTCGGAGCCGATGTGGCGGTCGGCTTCGCGGTCGCCTTGGTCGTCGGCCTTGCGGTCGGCTTCCTGGTCGCCTTGGTCGTCGGCCTTGCGGTCGGCGTCGGCTTTGCGGTCGCCGTCGGCTTCGCCGTCGTCGGCGTCGTCGCGGTCGGTGCCGGCGCCGCCGAGAGCGGCGAGGCGAGCAGCAGCGGGCGGAAGTAGAGCTTGGCCGTCGTGCCGAGTTGCTTGACCTGATCGCTGTTTGCGTCGCCCGGGACCGAGATCACGATCCGGTTGCTGCCCTCGACCACCACGGTCGAGCCGGACACACCGAGCCCGTTGACGCGGTTCTCGATGATGTTTCGGGCCGTGTTGAGGTCGTCACGGTTCGGCGTACCGCCGCGCGCCTGCAGGGTGACGGTGGTCCCGCCCTTGAGGTCAAGCCCGAGCTTGGGGGTCTGGGTGGAGCCGAAGGTCACGAAGAGGTAGAGCAGCACCAGCAGCCCGGCGAGGCTGGCGAAGTACGGCGCGGCCTTCAGCTGGTTCGATGGTGCGGCCACGGGGTCGTCGTCTCCTTCGGCGCGGCGGCACGGCCGTCGGCCCGTGCTGCCGCTTCATCCGGGTCCGGTCCCAGGTCGTGATGGGCACCGGTCGGTATTCTGGCTGGTCAGTATGGCGGCGTCATGACTTCGCGGGTCCGGCGGTCTCGTCGGACGCCTCCGGCGCCGGGTCCCCAGCGGCGTCCGCGGCCGACTGCGCATCGACTTCCGCTGTGCCCGCAGGCTGCACAGCCATGCCCTCGGGCTGCACAGCCATGCCCTCGGGCTGCACCGCTATGCCCTCGGGCTGCACCGCGGCGTCCGCCACCTGGCGTTCGCCGATCGCCGCCCGGGCACACCGAACGACGACGTCCGGCGCGATACGCAGGTCCACCGCGCCGCCGTCCATGCCCACGACGGTCCCGTACAGACCGGAGGTTGTCATCACGTCGTCACCGACGGCGAGCTGCGCCTGCATGTCCCGCGTCGCCCGTTGCGCACGCATCTGCCGCCGCATGGGAACGGCGATGAGGAAGACGAAGACGACGATGAGGACGATGAAGGGCAGCAGCTTCACGCTCGACAGCTCCTTAGCTGTACCTGGCCGACTGGCACCGCCGGGGTCCGGCCGACGCCAGCCTCCGAGCCTACGCGACCGGGCTGTCCCCGAGGCACATCCGCATCCACTTCCGGCGCGGGCGACCGACGGTCACGGGCTCGCCGACCCGGTGTCGAACAGGGTCGGGCCGGCCTCGGCGGCCGGCGGGACGGTGAGGCCGAGATGCCGCCACGCCGCCGGCGTCGCGACCCGACCGCGAGGCGTACGCGCGATCAGCCCGGCCCGCACCAGGAACGGCTCGGCGACCTCCTCGACGGTCTGCGCCTCCTCGCCCACGGCCACCGCGATTGTGCTCACGCCGACCGGCCCACCACCGAACCGGCGTACCAAGGCATCGAGGACGGCGCGGTCGAGCCGGTCCAGCCCGACCTCGTCCACGTCGTAGACGGCGAGCGCAGCCTTCGCCACCTCCCGGGTGACCACCCCGTCGGCTCGGACCTCGGCGAAGTCCCTGACCCGCCGCAGCAGCCGGTTGGCGATCCGCGGCGTGCCCCGGGAGCGGCCGGCGATCTCCTCGGCGCCGTCCGCGTCGATGGTGATGCCGAGCAGCCGGGCACTTCGGTGCAGCACCTGCTCCAACTCGGCGTCGGCGTAGAAGTCCATCTGCCCGACGAAGCCGAACCGGTCCCGCAGCGGGCCGGTCAGCAGTCCCGCGCGCGTTGTCGCGCCGACCAGCGTGAACGGCGCGACCTCAAGCGGGATCGCCGTCGCGCCGGGACCCTTGCCGACGATCACGTCGACGCGGAAGTCCTCCATCGCGACGTACAGCAGCTCCTCCGCGGGCCGGGCGATGCGGTGGATCTCGTCGATGAAGAGCACGTCGCCCTCGGTGAGGTTCGACAGCATCGCGGCGAGGTCGCCGGCGCGTTCGATCGCCGGGCCGCTGGTGATGCGCAGGTGGGCGCCGAGTTCCTCGGCGATGATCATCGCGAGGCTGGTCTTGCCCAGACCGGGCGGACCCGACAGCAGCACGTGATCGGGCGGCCGCTCTCGGCGGCGGGCGGACTCGAGCAGCAGGGTCAGCTGCTCCCGGACCCGCGGCTGACCGACGAACTCATCCAGCGCCCGCGGCCGCAGCGACGCCTCGACCTCCCGTTCGTCCTCCCCGGCGTATGGCGAGGCAAGATCGGGGGCGTTGGCGTCGACCGGCTCGGCGCCGCCGACATCGGCTGCCTTGGCGCTGTCGTCGCTCACGAGCGCCCCAGCTGCAGCAGCGCGGCCTTCAGCAGCGCACCGATGTCGGCGCCTGCCGCGGAGTCCGGGTCGCCGGCATCGGAGGCGACCGCCGCGGTTGCCAGCTCGGCCTCGCGGGCGGACCAGCCGAGGCCGACGAGTGCCTGGCTCACCTGCTCCCGCCACGGCGACCCGGCGGCGGTGCCGTCTGTGCCGGCCGCCGCGGAGACGTCGCCGACCGTTCCGATCCGGTCCTTGAGCTCGAGGACCAGCCGCTCGGCGCCCTTCCTGCCGATACCCGGCACGGCCGTGAGCGCGGCGAGGTCCCTGGTGGCGACGGCCAGCCGGACGGCGTGCGGACGGTGCACGCCGAGCACTGCCTGAGC
>JBPCOR010000032.1:0-11671 GCA_051000035.1 Mycobacteriales bacterium
GCGTAGACAAGAGGATTGGAGTAGGAGTACGTCGGGCGGTTGGCTGGGGCATCCGGCATCCCGAGCAGCCGCATCATCTGATAGTTCATCGTGACATTCAGCGCGCACGCACCGGCGGCGGTGCCCGGGTGCACGGTGCGGAAGTACAGGCAGCCGGAGAACTGCGCCAGCGGCTCGTCGATGACCTCGTACGCCGTCTGGTCCAGGCCGACGATGCCCTGCCACCACTGGTGCGCGAGCTCGTGCACGACCGTGAACTCGCTGATCGACTGCGTATCGATCGGGCTGCCGGTGGAGCCACCGAGGGAGCCGAGCCCGCCGAGCCCGGGCAGCGTGCCGGTGAACATGTCCGGACCGATCCAGAACATCCCCTGCCACTCCATGCCGCCGACGCCCGCCGGCATAGGCGCCTCGACCACGTTGAGTTCCGGCCACGGGTAGCGCCCGAAATCGCGCGAGTAGACACCGATTCCGGTGGCGACATAGCCGGCCACCCGGGTGGCGTCGGACCGGCCGTCCGCGGTCGACCACACGCGCACCCGCGCACCGCCGACCTGCTGACGCGTCTCGACGAGCTGGTCGGACACCACCAATGAGAGTTCCCGCAGCGCGTGACCCCGCTGGGTGACCTGCGTCGTGCCGCGAGAGCTGTGCGCGCGGGTGGTGACACCGCCGCTGATGACCGAATGGCCGGCCGGAACGCTGATGTCGGCGGTGATGTCGGCGGCTGGCGACGCCCCGATGTCACCGTTCGCAGGCAGCGTCGCCCGCGCAATGTCGCCCTCGGCGAGCAGCGCGGGATACCAGTGACCCATCGACAGGCCGGTGTCGAATCGGGCGAGCAGGTCGAGCACTGACGGCGCCCCGGAGCCGCCGCCCAGCCCGAGCCCCAGGCCCCCCGCCGACGACGGTTCGGTGCCGCGGCGCAGCGTGTAACGGAAATGCAGCTCGACGGTCGTCGCGCGGCCCGGCGGACGGGCCACGCTCAGCAGCGAATCGTCCAGGTTGGGGTGCACCGTGCGGCCGTCGATGCTCGTCGTACCGAGGCGAAAGTCGCCGCCGTAGTCGCGCGCGCCGGCGAGGACCCGGAAGCGCAACGGGCTGCCACCCACACCGGCGGGCACCCGCACCCTCTCGGCACCGTCGACGAGTCCGCCGCGCGGGTCGACCGACGCGGTGATTGCGTATGCCGGACGGTGCACCGGGTCGGCGGCGGGCCCAGTGACCGGGCCGGTTGGCTCGCTGGCGCCGGCCCCGCCGGGAAGCTGGCCGGACTGTCCGCTCGGCGGGGCCACCGAGGCGGGGGTGAGGACGCCGGCCACTGCCGCGGTCCCCGATCCGCCGGTCGACCTCGTCGCCTCGTAGACGACGATCGGACCGGCAACGGCAACCAGCCCGAGAGCGCAGACCGCGGCCGTCAGCGCGGTGAACTGACGGCGCGTGACCGGACGCTCGTCCATGGTCCCTCCTGCCCTCGGGTGCAGAAGGGACGCCGCCCGGGGGCGGCTGGTTCCGCTATCCCTGCAGCCGCTCCGCGTTCTTCTTGACGTCCTCGATGCCGCCGCAGTTCAGGAACGCCTGCTCGGGCAGGTTGTCGAACTCGCCGTCGCACAGCGCCTTGAAGGAGGAGACCGTCTCCTCCAGCGGGGTGAAGACACCGGGGATGCCGGTGAACTTCTCCGCCACGAAGAATGGTTGCGACAGATAGCGCTGGATCCGGCGCGCGCGGCCGACGACGATCTTGTCCTCCTCGGACAGCTCGTCGATGCCGAGAATCGCGATGATCTGCTGGAGTTCCTGGTTGCGCTGCAGGATCTCCTTGACCCGCTGGGCGACGTCGTAGTGCTCCTCACCGACGTAGCGGGCGTCCAGAATCCGCGATGTCGACGCGAGCGGGTCGACGGCCGGGAAGATGCCAAGCGAGGCGATCGACCGCTCCAGGTTGGTCGTCGCATCCAGGTGGGCGAAGGTCGTCGCCGGCGCCGGGTCGGTGTAGTCGTCGGCCGGGACGTAGACCGCCTGGAGCGAGGTGATGGAGTGGCCCCGGGTGGACGTGATCCGCTCCTGCAGCTGCCCCATCTCATCGGCGAGGGTCGGCTGGTAGCCCACCGCCGACGGCATCCGGCCGAGCAGCGCGGACACCTCCGAGCCCGCCTGGGTGAAGCGGAAGATGTTGTCGATGAAGAGCAGCACGTCCTGCTTTTCCTCGTCGCGGAAGTACTCGGCCATGGTGAGCGCGGAGAGCGCCACCCGCAGCCGGGTGCCGGGCGGCTCGTCCATCTGACCGAAGACCAGGCAGGTGTCGCCGAGCACGCCGGCCTCGGTCATCTCCGCGATCAGGTCGTTGCCCTCGCGGGTGCGCTCACCGACGCCGGCGAAGACCGAGGTGCCGGAGAATTCCCGCGCGATCCGGGTGATCATCTCCTGGATGACGACGGTCTTGCCGACGCCGGCACCACCGAACAGCCCGATCTTGCCGCCCTGCACGTATGGCGTGAGCAGGTCGATGACCTTGATGCCGGTCTGCAGCATCTCGGTCTTGCCCTCGATCTGATCGAACGGCGGCGGCTGCCGGTGGATCGACCACGACTCGCCGTCGAACGTCGCGTCCGGGTCGTCCAGGCAGCGACCGAGCGCGTTGAACACGTGACCCTTGACCTGGTCACCGACCGGCACCTGGATCGGCCCCCCGGTGTCTCGCACCGGCACGCCGCGGACCAGCCCGTCGGTCGGCTGCAGCGCGATGCAGCGCAGCATGTTGTCGCCGAGGTGCTGGGCGACCTCGAGGTCCAATGTGGACTTCGTGTCGGCGATCGTCAGCTCCGTCTGCAGCTGGTTGTTCAGCGCCGGCATCGCGTCGCGCGGGAATTCCACATCGACGACGGCGCCGATGACGCGGACGACGCGACCGGCTGCGGTGGTGTCGTGGCCGGTCGTGGAGTGCTCGGCGGTGGCGGTCATCGCGGTGCCTTTCGGTTGCTGTCGGTCATATCGCTGTGGTCATTTCGGTCCGGGGTGCCGCGCCGTCAGCTCGCGGCGAGGGCGTCGGCGCCGCCGACGATCTCGCTGATCTCCTGGGTGATCTCGGCCTGCCGGGCGGCGTTGAGCTGGCGACGCAGGTTCGTCACCAGCTCATCAGCGTTGTCACTCGCCGACTTCATCGCCCGTTGCCGGGCAGCGGACTCCGAGGCCGCCGATTCCAGCAGCGCCGCGAACAGCCGGGTGGTGACGTATTTCGGGAGCAGCGCGTCGAGCAACTCCTCGGGATCCGGCTCGAATTCATACAGCGGCAGGAGGCCCTCCGGCGCCGCCTCCTCGGCCTCCTCGATGACCATCGGGGCGATCCGCTTGGCCACCGCGTTCTGCGTCACGACGTTGATGAATTCGGTGTAGACGATGTGGATCTCATCGACACCCTCGACCTCGTCGGCGCCGGCTCTGTTGTCGCCCGGGCTCCCGTCGGTGTCGTCCGCGCCGGCGGTGAACGCGGCAATCAGCGCCTGGCCGACGTCGCGCGCGTCGGAGTAGTTCGGCTGCTCGGAGAACCCGGTCCAGTCAGCCTCGACCGGCCGGTCGCGGAAGCGGTAGTACCCGACACCCTTGCGGCCGATGACGTAGAGCTTGGGCTCCTTGCCCTCCTGGCGCAGCAGCGCCTGCAGCTCCTCGGCGGCCTTGATCGCGTTGGCGCTGTAACCGCCGGCGAGTCCCCGGTCGCTCGTCACGAGCAGGACGGCCGCCCGCTTGGGCTCGGGCCGCTCGGACAGCAGCGGGTGATCGATGCTGGAGCTGCTCGCGAGCGCGCTGAGCACCTTGGTGATCTCCTCGGTGTAGGGCCGGCTGGCCTCGACCCGGCTGCGGGCCCGGGCGATGCGGGAGCCGGCGATCAGCTCCATCGCCTTGGTGATCTTCTTGGTCGACTCCACCGAGCGGATGCGTTGGCGGAATTCGCGCAATTTCGCGGCCACCGCAGCTACCCCTGCTTCTGCTTGGGCCGGCTCTGCTGCGGCCGGTCCTTGGGCTGGGGCGCTTTGGAATAGCGGGTGACCTTCTCCTGACCGACGTCCTCGGCGTCCATCGCCTCGGACTCCTCCTTGCCCAGCACCGAGCCGTCGGAGGTCTGAAAGCCCTGCCGGAAGCTCTCGATCGCCTTGTCCAGTGCGGCTTTGGTGTCGTCATCGAGGACACCCTTCTCCCCGATCGTGGCGTAGATCTGCTCGTGGTCGTGGCCGACGTACTCGAGGAATTCCAGATCGAATTTGGTGACGTCGTCGACGGGTACGTCGTCGATCTTGCCGCTGGTGCCGGCCCAGATCGACACGACCTGACGCTCGACCGGGATCGGGGAATACTGCGGCTGCTTGAGCAGCTCGACCATGCGCTCGCCGCGATTCAGCTGCGCCTTGGACGTCGCGTCCAGGTCGGAACCGAAGGATGCGAACGCCTCCAGGTCGCGGTACTGAGCGAGGTCGATCCGCAGCGTGCCGGCGATCGACTTCATCGCCTTGATCTGCGCGTCGCCGCCGACCCGGGAGACCGAGTTACCGACGTCGATGGCCGGGCGGATGCCGGCGTTGAACAGGCCGGTCTCGAAGTAGATCTGCCCGTCGGTAATGGAGATGACGTTGGTCGGGATGTATGCGGAGATGTCGTTGGCCTTGGTCTCGATGATCGGCAGACCGGTCATCGAGCCGCCGCCGAGATCATCGGACAGCTTCGCGCAGCGCTCCAGCAGCCGGGAGTGCAGGTAGAACACGTCGCCGGGGTAGGCCTACCGGCCGGGCGGGCGGCGCAGCAGCAGCGAAACGGCGCGGTAGGCCTCGGCCTGCTTGGTCAGGTCGTCGAAGATGATCAGGACGTGCTGACCCTGATACATCCAGTGCTGGCCGATCGCCGAGCCGGTGTAGGGCGCGAGGTACTTGAAGCCGGCCGAGTTCCAGGCCGGCGCGGCGACGATGGTGGTGTATTCCATCGCACCGGCCTCATCCAGCGCGTCCTTGACGGTGGCGATGGTCGAGGCCTTCTGCCCGATGGCGACGTAGATGCACTTGACCTGCAGCTTGGGATCGCCGGACGCCCAGTTGTCCCGCTGGTTGATGATCGTGTCGACGGCGACGGCGGTCTTGCCGGTCTTGCGGTCGCCGATGATGAGCTGCCGCTGCCCGCGGCCGATCGGCGTCATCGCATCGATCGCCTTGATGCCGGTCTGCAGCGGCTCCCGGACGCCCTGCCGCTGGACGACCGACGGCGCCTGCAGCTCCAGCGCACGGCGCTCTGTGGTCTCGATGTCGCCCTGGCCGTCCAGCGGGTTGCCCAGCGGGTCGACGACCCGGCCCAGGTAGGCGTCGCCGACCGCGACGGACAGCACCTCGCCGGTGCGCTTGACCGGCTGGCCCTCCTCGATGCCGCTACCGTCGCCGAGGATGACGACACCGATGTCGCGCACGTCGAGGTTCAGCGCGAGGCCGACGACGCCGCCCTGGAATTCCAGCAGCTCGTTGGACATCGCCGAGGGAAGGCCCTGCACGTGCGCGATGCCGTCGCCGGTGTCGCTGACCGTGCCGACCTCCTCGCGGGCGGCCTCCGGGGAGTAGGACGTGACGTAGTTCTCGATCGCGTCGCGGATCTCCTCGGCGGACGTCGTCCGCTCCGTCATCGTGGTGTCATCTCCTCGGTATCAATTCCTCGGTATCGATTTCTCGGTATCAATTTCGCTGTGCCGGCTTGTCCACCGGCGGGCATTGAAGTCGTCGTCGGTCCGATCGGCGGCGCGGGTCTGCTGGTGCACCTGTGCTCGCGTCCGCATCCGGCGACCGCTCATGGCCGCGCGATGCTCCGCCGCGCCTCGGCGAGCCGTGCTGCGACGCTGCCTGTGATGACCTCGTCCCCGACCTGTACGACGAGGCCACCGACGAGGTCCGGGTCGACCTCGACCTGTAGCACGACGTCGCGGCGGTAGATCCGGGCGAGTGAGGACGCGAGCCGCTCGCTCTGCTCGGGCCGCAGCGCCACGGCCGAGCGCACGAAGGCGACATAGCGGTCCCGGCGTACGGCGGCGAGCTGGGACAGCGTGCCGAGGGTGCGGTCCAGCGTCCGCGTGCGCGGCGAGGTGACCGCGCGGTCCAGCAGCTGCTTGGTCGCCGGGTTGACCTTGGCGGCGATCAGCTCGTCCAGGACGCCCTGCCGGCGATCCAGCGGCAGGCCCGGGTTGGTCAGCGCGACGGTGAGCGCGGGCTCACGCTGGAGAATGCGGCCGAAGCGGAACAGCTCGTCCTCGACCTCGTCGAGCGCATCGGACTTCTCCGCCGACGCGAAGACGGCCTGCCAGCACAGATTCTCCAGCGCGCCGACGAGATCATCCGGCGCGGACCACCGCGCCCGGGCGGCCACCTCGAGCAGGTCGAGCGTCGGCCCGCCGAGCTTGCCGTCGAAGACCGCCCGGGTGATCGCCGCCCGCTGGTCATCGGGCACCGCCGGATCGGAGACCGCCCGCCGCAGCGGCGGCTGGCCGTCCAGCAGGTCGATGACCGCCACCAGGTCGTCGGCAAGCGACCGGAGCGCATCCGCGTCGGCCTGCTCGGCATACCCGTCGAGACGCTCCCGGACGCAATCCTGGGACTGCCGGCTGGCGAGCTGCATCAGTGCCGGGCCGCCGAGTCGGGTTGGGCGTCGGAGCCGGCGGCCGCGCCAGCGCGGTCGGCGCTCATGCCGTCCAGCTCGTCCAGGAACCGGTCCACCGTCGCGCCGCGCCTGTCGCCGTCCTGCAACGAGTCGCCGATCAGCCGGCTCGCCAGCTGGACCGACATGGTGCCGATGTCACCCCGCAGCTCGGAGATGACCTGCCGTCGTGATGCGGCGAGCTGCTCCTCGCCGCGTGCCGTGATCCGGTCGGCCTCGGCCTGCGCCTTGGCCTTGACGTCCTCGAGAATCTTCTGCGCATCGGCGCGGGCGCCCTCGCGGATCTGCGCCGCCTGGTTGCGGGCCTCGGCCAGCTGCTCGTCGAAGCGCTTCTCGGCCGCCTCCATCCGGTCCTTCGCCTCGCGGCTCTCCTCCAGCTGGGTACGGATCAGCTCCTGCCGGTCGCGCATCGCCTTCTGCACCGGCGGAACGACGTACTTCCCCAGCACGACCAGGATGATGACGAATGCGACCAGCTCGGCGATGAAGGTCGCATTGGGGAGCAGGAAGATGCTCGCCGCGTGATCTCTCATCGAGTGACCCGCGCTACTTCGCGAGGATGAATACGAACAACGCCATGAACGCCAGGTTGATGAAGTACGCCGCCTCGACCAGGCCGACCGTGATGAAGAACAGCGTGGTCAGCCGGCCCTGGGCCTCTGGCTGGCGGGCGACGCCGGCGATCAGCGAGCTACCCGCGACGCCGTCACCGATGGCAGCGCCGACGGCACCGCCGCCGAGCGCCAGCCCACCGCCGACGAAGGCGCCGGCCAGCTGGATGGCGTGATCTGAGACTGCCATGACTCTCCTTAAGCCCGTGCCCTACGCGCGGGACGGTTCCGGGGTGGACGGCTCCGACTCGGATTCTGCCTGGTCGGATCGTTCCGGGGCGGCCGCCGAGGCGGGGTCGTGCTCCGCGGCGCCGATATCGGCCAGGTTGAAGTAGAGGATCGTGAGCAGCGCGAAGATGAATGCCTGGATCAGGCCGATGAACATGTCGAACAGCTTCCAGACGATGTTGGGCCCCCAGGAGATATACGCCGGGAAGAGCCCGATCAGCTCGATCATGATGCCGCCCGACAGCAGGTTGCCGAAGAGCCGCAGCGACAGGGTGATCGGCTTGGTGATTTCCTCCAGCACGGCAAGCGGCCGCAGCACGAACGGACGGTCCGGCGGGTTGAAGAAATGCGACCAGTACTTGCGCGCGCCGATGCGGTGCGCGCCCCAGGCGTGCACCCACACGATCACCAACAGGGCCAGCGCCAGCGGCAGATTGATGTCGGCCGTCGGCGACGGCAGCGCGCCGTGCGCCGGGATGATCTCCAGCCAGTTCGCGACCAGGATGAAGGAGAACAGCGCGACGCCCAGCGGCACCACGAATGGCGCGGTCCGGATGCCGAGTGAGCTCTCGACCTGATCTTCGACGCCGCCGACGATCGTCTCCCAGAGCAGCTGCGGGCCCCGTGGCACGCCGCTGGTCGCGCGCCGGGCGATCAGCACGCCGGCGATGATGACGATCAGTCCGGCGAGCACGGTCGACCAGATGGTGTCGGCGTGCAGACCAAGGACGGTGCTGAGGTGATTGCCGACCTGGATGTCGGCGGCTTCGGTAGTCATGTCCTACGCAATTCTCGAAGGACCGGAACGGACGCGGCGCCGAGCATCAGCAGCTGGAACAGCGCGAGGCCGATGACGACGCCGATACCGTCGGGCTGCACGAAGTAGGCCAGCGCCAGGCCGACGACGGTGAGCGCCCCGAGCCGCAGGAACACCCCGCCCACGAACGCCTTCTTGCCGCCGAGCGAGCTGGTCGCGAACGCCGCGACCGAGCGCTGCACCGCACGCACGTTGGCCGCGCCGAGAGCGAGGCCGAGCAGGACGAAGACTCCACCGAGCGGGTGGCGGATCGCCACCGAGACACCGAGTGCTACGGCACCCAGCACCGCGGCGCCGACCCCGGCCCGCCGGAGGTTGAGGGCGGCGTACCCAGGAACGGCGGCGGCCGACGACTGGTCGGTCATGGCCATCCTCCCTTTGTCATTGCTTGGGTAGCCTACGGAACGCCGCATACATGGTCGCTCCCGCCCCGACGATCCCGACAGCGACGCCGATGAGGCTGAAGGTCGGTGTCGTATCGAAATGCCGGTCGAGCAGGACGCCGATCACGAGGCCAGCGACGACCGAGCCGACCATGGTCGATCCGAGAGCGATGAATTCCCGCATCGACGGCGCCCGCCCGGTCATCACACCCCACTGACCGAAGCGACCGGTCATGCCACCATGTGTTTGGCGGATACTGACCGGTCTGGACCCGCTGCCCGCGGGATTGCCGGGACGCTATCACAGCGGGCAGGTTCCTCTGCCGCCGGGTGAATGACGGCAGAACGCCTACCCCGCCGGTCACTTCCCGGGGCGCCGGAGGCTTCGCAGCCGGGGCACGCTGGACAGGATGACGGCCACCAGCGCGAGCGACCCCACCAAGGACACGACCACCGCGACGCTGTTGACCAGCGACACGGCAACACCGCCGAAGGCCACCACCGCGGCCCAGAAGTAGATGAGTAGCACCGCCCGGCGCTGGGAGTGCCCGATCTCGAGCAGCCGGTGGTGCAGGTGCTTCTTGTCCGGGCTGAACGGCGACCGGCCGGCCTTGACCCGGCGTACCACGGCGAGGATCAGATCGACGAACGGCACCGCCAGAACCGCGACCAGGATCACCAGCGGCAGCAGCAGGGGCAGCGACCCGAAGGACGTCTTGAAGGTCTGCGAGTCGGCGGTCGTCGCGCTGGTCTGAGCCGCGGCGAGCAGCAGGCCGAGCAGCATCGAGCCGGAGTCGCCCATGATGATCCGGGCCGGGGAGAAATTGTGCGGCAGGAAGCCGATGCAGATGCCGGCCACGGCCGCGCAGATCAGGGTGGGGGCGAACGCGACGTCGTACCCGGCCTTGCCCAGGTGGTAGGAGTAGGCGAAGAACGCGAGCGCGGATATCCCGACGACGCCGGCGGCCAGACCGTCCAGTCCGTCGATGAAGTTCACCGCGTTGACCGTGACGACGGCCACGATGATCGTGAGCGGCACCGCCTCGTCGCGCGAGAGCAGCAAGGTCCCGATCCCGCCGAACGGCAGGTAGAACAGCAGGTACTGCACGCCGAGCAGCACCATGGGGCCGGCGGCGACGATCTGGCCGGCGAATTTGGTCAGCGCGTCCAGTTCGTACCGGTCGTCCAGCACGCCGACGACGCAGATGATCACGGCGGCGAGCAGCACGGCGGTGACCTGCGAGGAGTCGGTGAACGTCCGCTGCAGGGTCGGCATCCGGCGGGCGACCAGCATCGCCGCCGCGAACCCACCGAGCATCGCGACGCCGCCCAGCCGCGGCACCGGGATGGTGTGTACGTCCCGGTCCCGGGGTGCCGCCATCGCGCCCCACCTGATGGCGACCCGCCTGATCACCGGCGTCAGCAGGAAGGTGACGGCTGCCGCCACGCAGAAGACGAGGGCGTACTCGCGCATCGGACCGACGTCAGCTCGCCGCGGCGCCCTCGGGCTGCCGGGTGGCCAGATCCGCGGCGCGTTGCGGATAGGCCGGGTGCCGGCCGACGAGCTCGGCGACCGACTCGCCGATCCGGGCGAGTTCCTCGGCGCCGTCGGCGGTGCCGTGGTCGGCCCGAACGGCCCGCCCGATGAACGAGGCGACGTCCTTCATCGCCGGCTCGCCCATGCCCTGGGTCGTGACCGAGGGCGTGCCGACCCGGATGCCGGACGTGATCATCGGCTTCTGCGGTTCGAATGGGATCGCATTCTTGTTCAGGGTGATACGCGCGGCATCGCAGCGCGCCTCCGCGTCGCGACCGGTCACGCCGGCGTCGCGCAGGTCGATGAGCGCGAGGTGGGTGTCGGTGCCGCCGGAGACCGGGCGCATCCCCTCGGCGGCGAGACCCGCCGCGAGTGCCTGGGCATTGGTGATCACCTGGCGGGCGTAGGTCTCATAGGCGGGCCGCAGGCACTCCCCCAGCGCCACCGCCTTCGCGGCCACGGCGTGCATCAGCGGGCCGCCCTGGATGAACGGGAAGACGGCCTTGTCGATCTGCTTGGCGAACGCGTCGCGGCACACGATCATGCCGCCGCGCGGGCCCCGCAACACCTTGTGCGTGGTGAAGGTGACGACATCGGCGTAGGGCACCGGGCTCGGGATCGCCTTGCCCGCCACCAGGCCGATGAAGTGCGCCGCGTCGACCATGAGGTAGGCGTCGACCTCGTCGGCGATCTCCCGGAATGCCGGGAAGTCGATCAGCCGTGGGTACGCCGTCGCGCCCGCGATGATCATCTTCGGCCGGTGCTCGCGGGCCAGGTCGCGTACGGCGTCGTAGTCGATGAGCTCGGTGTCCCTGTCGACGGCGTATCCGACGGCGTTGAACCATCGCCCGGAGAAGCTGACCGGGCTGCCGTGGGTCAGGTGCCCGCCGTGCGCCAGCGACATGGCGAGGACCGTGTCGCCGGGCCGCAGCAGCGCGGCGTACGCCGCGAGGTTGGCGCTCGCGCCGGAGTGCGGCTGCAGGTTGGCGTGCTCCGCGCCGAAGAGCGCCTTGGCGCGCTCGATGCCGATCAGCTCCGCCTTGTCGACCTCGGAGCAGCCGCCGTAGTAGCGCCGGCCGGGATAGCCCTCGGCGTACTTGTTGGACAGCGTGCTGCCGAGCGCCGCGAGCACGGCCGGGCTGGTGAGATTCTCGCTCGCGATCAGCTGCAGGCCGCCACGCACCCGGTCGAGCTCGCCGAGCACGACCTCGGCGATCTCCGGATCCTCCGCCGCGAGGGCGTCGAAGTCCGGTCCCCAGAACGGTGTGCTCATTGCGCGGCTCCTCGCGAGGTCGGCGGCGCGTGCACGCGGGACACGCCCGCGGCTGGCGGCGGTGCGCGGCCCACTCTCCGACCCCCGCGCCGTTCTCCGGCTCAACGTCCTGGGGAAAGCGGCGGCCCGGGGCAGGGTGTTAGGGGG
>JBPCOR010000045.1:0-6109 GCA_051000035.1 Mycobacteriales bacterium
CGTTACGACACTTCGGGCGGCGGCGCGCCCCCGCGTGCGGGCGGGACCGACGCGCCGGAGTGCCCGGTCGACTGGCCGGGCCCGAAGGCGGCCGCGCCGGCACCGCCCCCAGTCAAGCAGATCCGGGCCCGCGCGGCGCGGCCATTTCGGGGCGCCGGCCGGTGGGCGCCCGGCCGGGGGTGATCGCTAGTACCGGGCGCCGGCTGCCTGCGCGGCGAGCGGTTCCAGCGTGCTCAGCTCGTCCCCGGTGAGCGTGAGCTCGAGGGCGCCGACGTTCTGCTCCAGCCACCGGCGCCGTTTGGTTCCGGGGATCGCCACGACGTCGGCGCCGCGGGACCGCACCCACGCCAGCGCGACCTGCGCGGCCGGCACGCCGCGCGTGTCGGCGATCCCGCGTACGACGCCCGCGATCGCGGCGTTGGCGTCCAGACCGCCCCCGGCGAATCGCGGGTTGGCGCGGCGGAAGTCGTCGGCCGACAGGTCGTCGGTCGACGTCACGGTGCCGGTGAGGAAGCCGCGGCCCAGCGGTGCGTAGGCAACCAGCCCGACGCCCAGACGGCGCATCGTCGGCAGCACCTCCTCGACGTCGCGCGTCCACAGCGAGTACTCGCTCTGCACGGCGGTGATCGGGTGCACGGCGTGCGCGCGCTCGAGCTGCTCGGCGGTGACCTCCGACGGCCCGAGGTAACGCACCTTGCCGGCCCGCACCAGCTCGGCCATCGCGCCGACGCTGTCCTCGATCGGGATTTGCGGGTCCGGGCGATGCTGGTAGTACAGCTCGACGTACTCGACGCCGAGGCGGGTCAGGGAGCGGTCGATCGCGGCCCGGATGTAGTCGGGCCGGCCGTCGATGCGCCGCGCCGCGCGGTCGTTCGGCGCGGCCGGATCGCGCACGATGCCGAATTTCGTCCCGAGCGTCACCTCCTCGCGGCGGCCGGCGATGGCGGCCCCGACCAGTGTTTCGTTGTCACCCAGGCCGTACATGTCGGCGGTATCGAGGAACGTCACGCCGAGATCGAGCGCGCGGCTGATGGTCGCCGTCGATTCCGCGTCGTCCCGGTCGCCGTAGAATTCACTCATTCCCATGCAGCCGAGGCCTTGCGCGGACACGCGCAGGCCGGCGCCGCCGAGTGGGACGGTGTCGATCACGAGGTCCTTTCCGGGGCGTCACCGGCGGGCGAAGTGCCGGACGCCGGTAGGAGTCGATCCTAGGAGCCGGACTGCTCGGGCAGCCGCCGCGCCAGCACGGCGAAGCCGACGGCCACCACGATCTGCACGCCCAGCACGAGCGCCAGCGCGTCGGCGGTGCCGATCCCGCCCGGCGCGGACTGCGACAGGAAGAGCGTGCCGAGCGTGGCCACGCCGAGAGCGAGCGCCGCCTGCTGTGTCGTCACCAGCACGCCGCTGCCGATGCCGGCCCGGTCGGCCGGCACGCCGGTGAGCACGATCCGGAACAGCGGGCTCATGATCAGGCCCTGACCGAAGCCGGCGACGGCCATGCCGGCTGCCAGCGAGACCGGCCCGACGTGCGGCCAGCGGCCCAGGAACGTCGCCGCGAGTACGGCGAGCCCCAGCGCCTGGACCACCGCGCCGGCGACGAGGACCCGGCGGCCGTAGCGCGCCACCAGCCGGGTGGTCAGCAGCGAGGCCAGCAGGAAGCTGACGGCGAGCGGGCACAGGGCCAGCCCGGACTGCAGCGGGGACAGCCCCGCGCCGTCCTGCAGGCCGACGGCGGTCACGAACATGAAGCCGCCGAACCCGGCGAAGAACGGCAGTCCGAGGAGCAGCCCGGCGCGCATGCTCCGGATCCGGAGCAGCGACGGCGGGACGAGCGGCACGCCGCCGGAGCGCTCCAGCGACCGCTCGGCGGCCACCAGCGCCGCGGCCGCGAACGGCGTCGCGGCGAGCACCAGCCAGCACCACACCGGCCAGCCCAGGGAGCGGCCGACCATCAGCGGCACGAGCAGGCACAGCAGCGCCGCACCGAGCAGCGCGGTGCCCCGGCCGTCGATCGGGACCGCGGCGTGGGCCCGGGTGGCCGGCAGGTAGCGCACGGCGGCGACCAGCCCGAGCACGCCGATCGGGACGTTGACCAGGAAGATCGGCCGCCAACCCATGCCGGCGATGTCCGCCGAGACCAGTACCCCGCCGGCGAGCTGGCCGACGGCACTGGCGATGCCGGCCGTCGCGCCGTACCAGCCGATCGCGCGAGACCGGTGCTGACCGGTGGTGGTGGCCTGGATGGTGGCGAGCACCTGCGGCACCATCAGCGCTGCGGCCGCGCCCTGCGCGGCCCGGGCGAGGACGAGTGTGATCGCGGTCGGCGCGATCCCGCAGCCGAGCGACGTCACGGTGAACAGCGCCAGCCCGGTGACGAAGAGCCGCCGGCGGCCGAACGTGTCGCCCAGGCGGCCGCCGAGCACGAGCAGCAGGGCGTAGGTGATGCCGTAGGCCGCCACGACCAGTTCCAGCAGGGCCGCGGAGGTACGCAGGTCGGTGTCGATGGTCGGCAGCGCGACGTTGACGATGAAGAAGTCGGCCATCGACACGAAGGCGCCCAGCAGCACGGTCGCAAGGCCGAGCCCGGAGATCGCCGGGGCCGGCGTCCTCACGGGGGCATCGGTGGAGTCGGTGGCGTCGGCCAGGACGAGACGGGTGACCGGCGCGGTCGACGGCGGCGCCGGGTCGAGAATCTCGGTGGTCATGCACTGACTGTGCGACCGGCCCGAGGCTGGTACCAAGATCGTAGTTATCCGGGTATCAGCAGCACCTGGCACCGGCCAACCCGGTGCGGCAGAATGACCGGTATGACGTCATTGCTTGCCGAGCCGACCCGCACCACCGCCACCTGGGAGGCCCGCGGTGGCGCCGACACGCTGCGGCGCCGCGAGCTCGGCGCGTTCCTGCGCAGCCGCCGCGAGCGGATCTCCCCCGAGCAGGTGGGGCTGCCGCCGGCCGGGCGCCGGCGTACCCCGGGACTGCGCCGGGAGGAGGTCGCGCAGCTCGCCGCGGTCGGCGTGACCTGGTACACCTGGCTCGAGCAGGGCCGCGACATCACCGTGTCCGACCAGGTGCTCGAGGCCGTGTCGCGCACGTTGATGTTCGACCCGCACGAGCGCTCGCACCTCTACACCCTGGCCGGCTCGCCGCAGGCCGCGGTCGGATCGGAGTGCCAGGTCATCCGGCCGGCGGTGCAGCTGCTGCTCGATCAGGTCGCGCCGTACCCCGCCTCGGTCGTCAACGCCAGGATGGACATCCTCGCCTACAACCGCAGCTACGGTCGGCTGGTCGACGACCTGGACGCGCTCGCCTACCAGGAGCGCAACAGCCTGTGGCTGATGTTCACCAAGCCGCAGTGGCGCGAGGTGATGGTCGACTGGGACGACAGCGTGCGGCGGCTGGTCGCGCAGTACCGCGCGGCGATGGCGGAGCACGTGGCCGAGCCGGCGTGGAAGTGCCTGCTCAAGCGGCTGCAACTCGCGTCGCCGGAGTTCGCCCGGCGGTGGGACGAGCACGAGGTGCAGGCACCGGAGAACCGGACGAAACGCGTGCTGCACAAGGACGTCGGCCTGCTCAACCTCGACTACACCTACCTGTGGTTCGGGCAGCGCCTCGGCACCAGGATGACGACGTACACCCCCGCCGATCCCGAGACCGCCGTCCGGCTGCGACGGCTCCAAGAGCTGACGCGCACCCACTGAGGGCAAACGCACCTGTTTCGGCGTAAAGACCGGTGCGTATCGACCCGGCCGGCGGGCACACCGGCGTCCTGGGCGCGCTGCACAGGTCCGTACGACCGCCGGGCGAGTGCGACTAGCGCTCGACCTCGCCGCGGATGAACCGCTCGACCAGTTCGCGTGCCTCGTCGTCGCTGTGCTGCTCCGGCGGGGACTTCATGAAGTAGCTGGACGCCGACAGCAGCGGCCCGCCGATGCCGCGGTCGAGCCCGATCTTCGCGGCGCGCACGGCGTCGATGATGATGCCGGCGGAGTTGGGCGAGTCCCATACCTCGAGCTTGTACTCCAGACTCAGCGGCACGTCGCCGAACGCGCGGCCCTCCAGCCGCACGTAGGCCCACTTGCGGTCATCGAGCCACGGCACGTAGTCCGACGGTCCGATGTGGACGTTGTCCTTGCCCAGGTCGTGGGACAGCTGGGAAGTCACCGCCTGCGTCTTGGAGATCTTCTTCGACTCCAGCCGATCGCGCTCGAGCATGTTCTTGAAGTCCATGTTGCCGCCGACGTTGAGCTGCATCGTGCGATCCAGGACGACGCCACGATCCTCGAAGAGCCGCGCCAGCACCCGGTGGGTGATCGTCGCCCCGACCTGGCTCTTGATGTCGTCGCCGATGATCGGGACGCCGTTGTCGGAGAACTTGTCGGCCCATTCCGGCGTACCGGCGATGAAGACCGGCAGCGCGTTGACGAAGGCCACCCTGGCATCGATCGCGCATTGGGCGTAAAAGCGGTCGGCGGCCTCGGAGCCGACCGGCAGGTACGACACGAGCACATCGACCTGCGTGTCCTTCAGTGCCTTGACCACGTCGACGGGTGCGTCGTCGGCCTCCTCGATGGTGTCCCGGTAGTAGCGGCCGAGCCCGTCGAAGGTGTGCCCACGCAGGACGGTGACACCCGCCGGCGGTACGTCGGCGAACTTGATCGTGTTGTTCTGGCTCGCGAAGATCGCCTCGGACAGGTCGCGGCCGACCTTCTTCGCGTCGACGTCGAACGCCGCGGCGAACTCGATGTCGCTGACGTGGTACTCGCCGAATCGCACGTGCATGAGGCCGGGCACGCGCGCCGTCGGGTCGGCGTCGCGGTAGTACTGGACGCCTTGCACGAGTGATGCGGCGCAGTTGCCGACGCCGACTACGGCGACCCTGATCGCGCTCATGGGGACTCCTCGGGGGATGGGATTGCTCGGGGGGTGGGGGTGCGGCGTTCGCCGGCGATCAGTTCATCGAGCCAGCGGACCTCGCGGTCAGCGGACTCCAGGCCGTGCTCGGCGAGTTCGCGGGTGTAGCGGTCCAGCCGATCCCGGGTGCGGGTCAGGCTGGTGCGCATCCCGTCCCGGCGCTGGACCACCCGGCGCCGGCGGCCCTGCAGGATCCGCAGCCGGACGTCGGCGTCGGTGCGGGCGAACAGCGCGAGATGGACATCGAACCGGTCGTCCTCCCACGCCGTCGGCCCCGCGTCGGCGAGCAGTTCGGCCAGGTGCTCCTTGCCGGCCGCGGTGAGCTCGTAGACGATCCGGGCCCGCCGGCCACGCAACGCCGGGGCGGGCGGCGCGGCGTCCGGACCCGCCTCGCCGATCCACCCCACGGCCTGCATCCGGCGCAGGGTGGGGTACAGCGAGCCGTAGGAGAATGCCCGGAGGCCGCCGAGCAGACCGGCGAGCCGCTTGCGGAGCGCGTAGCCGTGCATCGGGGCGTCGGCGAGCAGGCCGAGGATCGCGAGCTCCAGCATGCGCGACTCCCTTCCGGTGACCGGGGCGCCGACGTGGCACGCCGACCTGACAAACAGGGCGCCATGTTATATCGAACCGATAGGTCGCTGCCAACCCGCGGCGCCCCGCCGAGCGCTCCGGTTGCCCCCCGCCGCGGCCGACTTGCGGCGTACGCTCGTCCGGTGCCAATGAGCCGCTCGATCGTCGACTACGCGCTGCAGCGGCGCGCGGTGCTCGCCGATCTGCGCGGCGGCCGGGTCGGCGCCGCCGAGGTGTGCGACGCCCATCCCTACCTGCTGCGGGCGGCGAAATACCACGGCGAGACGTCCACGACCGACTGCCCGATCTGCCGGCGGGAGCGCCTGACGCACGTGCGGTACGTCTACGGTGATCAGCTGGGCCGCGTGTCCGGGCAGGCCAAGACCGCGCTGGAGACCCGGCGCCTCGCCGCGACCGGCCGGGAGTTCACCGTCTACGTCGTGGAGGTCTGCCGCTCCTGCGGGTGGAATCACCTGGTCACCTCCTCGGCGATCGGCCCCAGCGCCCGGCGGGGGGAGCCGGCCGGGCGGTCCAGGTCAAAGGAGCCCAAGGAATCCTCCCGGCGGGCCGCACGGGAGTAGCAGATCGCCGAGTACGGCACGATGGTCCGGTGCTGACCGTCCCC
>JBPCOR010000054.1:0-3028 GCA_051000035.1 Mycobacteriales bacterium
GGCGCGGCGGCTGGGTCAGCGGCGGCTGGGCTAGCGGCGCAGCAGTCCCGCGGCGTGCGCGTGCGCCTCGGTGATCGCGGGAATCACGACCTTGCCGATGGGGGCGCCAGAACGCGCCGGGCCGGCCGCCGCTGTGGACCGCCGGTCCGCTGCCCGCAGCGCGTCGCTCGCGTCGCGGAGAAGATCCGCCAGCGGAACGTCGAGGGCGGCACAGATCGAGTCCAGCAGCTCGGAGGACGCTTCCTTCTGCCCGCGCTCGATCTCGGACAGATAGCCGAGGCTCACCCGGGCGCGGGCGGAGACGTCCCGCAACGTGCGCTGCTGCCTGAGGCGCCGCTCGCGCAGGGTCTCACCGATCGCCCGTCGGAGCAGAGCCATCCGTCCTCACCCCTCTCGCTGAGCTGCCACTGCACTCAACCGTACCCCGGCGCCCGGACCCCTCCGGGCGACGGTGCGGTGTTCCGCCCTCGGCGTAACGCCATCGCCCAGGCGCCGATTCCGGCCGTTCCAGCGGGCCGACCTACCTGATGCCGAGGCGGTCCGCGAGCGCGTCGAGAGCCGCGGTCACGGCGGCAGCCCGGATCGCCTCCCGGTCACCCGGGAACCGATGCGCGGTGACCGAAGCCGCAGCGCCCCCGCCGGCGACCCCGACATACACGGTGCCGACGCCGACCTGGTCCTGCTCGTCCGGCCCCGCGACACCGGTCACCCCGACGCCGTACGTCGCGGTCAATCGCGCCGCGACGCCCTCGGCCAGCGCTGCCGCGACCGGGCCGCTCACGGGGCCGTGGCGCGCGAGCAGATCCGCCGGTACGCCGGCGAGCGACGTCTTGAGGTCGGTCGCGTAGACCACCAGGCCGCCGCGGAAGGTCGCGCTCGACCCCGGCGTCCCGGTGAGCGCGGCCGCGAGCAGGCCGGCCGTCAGCGATTCGGCGACCGCGACGGTCTCACCCCGACACCGCAGCTCGGCGTGCAGGGCATCGACCCGACCGGTGTCCGAACCGGCCGAGCCGGTCATTGCGACCCCCTGGGCCGCCTTCGCACCGACAGTGCGCGGGAGACGTAGTCCACGCCGGTACCGATCGTGAGCACCAGCGCGACTGCCATCACCCCGGCAGCGAGGACGTGCGGCCAGCCCGCGAGGGGCAGCAGGTAGAGCCCGATCGCGATGCCCTGCACGAAGGTCTTCCACTTGCCGCCTCTGCTGGCGGCGATGACCCCGTGCCGGATGACCCAGAGCCGCAGCAGCGTAACGCCGATCTCCCGGCCGAGGATCACGACGGTCACCCACCACGGCAGCAGCCGCAGGACCGACAGGCTGACCAGGGCCGTGCCGATCAGCGCCTTGTCGGCGATCGGATCGGCGAGCTTGCCGAACTCGGTGACGAAATGGTGCTTGCGGGCCAGGTCGCCGTCGATGCGGTCGGTGACGGACGCTACGGCGAAGATCGCGCAGGCGATGGCCCGCCAGGCGTCGCTGCGCCCGTGGTCGGCGAACAGTGCCAGCGCGAAGACCGGGACGAGGCAGAGCCGCAGGACGGTCAAGCCGTTCGCGGGGTTGAGCAGTCGCGCCGTCTGCGCCGGCGTGCCGACCGGGTCAGGCGCGACCCCGCTCACCGCGCCGCCGACCCCGCGCCGACCGGTACCACCTCGGCGACCAGGTCGACGCCGTCGGCATCGAGCACGATCGCCTCGACGAGGGCGCCGACCCGCACCCCGCCGGCGCCGGTCAGCTCCGTCGTACCGTCGACCTCCGGTGCCTGGTGGGCGGCCCGACCCTCGACCGTGTTGCCGTCGACCCGGTCCACGATCACGCCGACCCGGTCCCCGACGCGGTCCGCCGCCCGCTGCGCAGCGACCTCCTCCACCAGGGCGGCGATCCGCTCGACCCGTTCGGCGATCACGTGATCGGCGAGCTTTCCGCCATATCCCGCGGCCTCGGTGCCGTCCTCGTCGGAGTAGCCGAAGACGCCGACGGCGTCCAGCCGGGCGGCCGCGAGGAACCGTTCCAGCTCCTCGACGTCGTCCTCGCTCTCGCCCGGGAAGCCGAGGATCACGTTGGTGCGGACGCCGGCGGCGGGCTCGATGGCACGGATGCTGTCGATGAGCTCGAGGAAGCGCTCGCGGCCGCCGAATCGGCGCATCCGCCGCAGCAGCGGCTCGCTGGCGTGCTGGAAGGACAGGTCGAAGTACGGCGCGATGCCGGGCGTCGCCGCGATCGCCGCGACGAGCGACGGGCGCATCTCGGCGGGCTGCAGGTACGACGCGCGGACCCGGTCGATGCCCGGAACGGCCGCGAGATCGGGCAGCAGCACCTCCAGCAGTCGCAGATCGCCCAGATCCTTGCCGTAGGACGTGGAATTCTCGCTGACCAGATACAACTCCCGGACCCCGGAGTCGGCGAGCCACCTGGCCTCCGCCAGCACGTCGGCCGGGCGCCGGGAGACGAAGGCGCCCCGAAACCGCGGGATCGCGCAGAAGGCGCACCGGCGATCGCAGCCGCTGGCGAGCTTCAGCGGGGCGACGGGCGCAGTACCGAGGCGTCGCCGCACCACCTGCCGCGGTCCGGACGCCGGCCCACCGGCCCCGGCGAGAACGTCGCCGACCACCGCGTGGCCCGGAATCGCGCCGCCGGCGGCCGACCTGTCGGCGGGTGAGATCGGGAGCAGCGCGCGGCGGTCGCGAGGTTTATGGGCCGGGATCGACCGACCGGCGATCACGTCGGCGACCCGCGCGCCGATCTGCGGGTAGTGGTCGAAGCCCAGGACGGCATCGGCCTCCGGGAGCTCGGCCGCGAGCTGGTCGCCGTAGCGCTCGGCGAGGCATCCGATCGCGATGACCGGCGCACCGGAGTCGGTGGCCGCGAGCACCGTATCGATCGAGTCCTTCTTCGCCGCCGCGATGAAACCGCAGGTGTTGACCAGCACGGCGTCGACGGAATGCTCGTCGTCGGCACCGTCGTCTCCGACGACATCTCGCCCGTCGTCTCCGACGACATCTCGCCCGTCGTCTCCGACGACATCCCACC
>JBPCOR010000144.1:0-4101 GCA_051000035.1 Mycobacteriales bacterium
GGGGTGGAGGAGCCGCCGACGCAGGCGCAGATGGCGTCGGGCAGGCGGCAGAGCAGTTCGGTGCATTGTGCGCGGGTCTCCACGCCGATCACCCGCCGGAAGTCCCGAACGATGGTAGGGAACGGATGCGGTCCGCCGACCGAGCCGATCAGGTAGTGGGTCCGGTCGACGTTGGTCACCCAGTCCCGGAACGCCTCGTTCATCGCGTCCTTCAGCGTTCTGGACCCGGTCGTGACGGGTACGACGGTGGCGCCGAGCAGCTGCATCCGGACGACGTTGAGCGCCTGCCTCCGCGTGTCCTCCTCGCCCATGTAGACGACGCATTCCAGGCCGAGCAGCGCGCAGATGGTGGCGGTCGCGACGCCGTGCTGGCCGGCACCGGTCTCGGCGATGATGCGCGTCTTGCCCATCCGCTGGGCAAGCAGCGCCTGCCCGATCGCGTTGTTGATCTTGTGCGCGCCGGTGTGGTTCAGGTCCTCGCGCTTGAGCAGGACGGTCGCGCCGCCGCAGTGCTCGGCGAAGCGGTCGGCGCGGGTCAGCCGGCTCGGCCGGCCGGCGTAGTCGCGCAACAGGTCGGCGAGCTGGCCGGTGAAGGCGGGATCGTCCTGCGCCGCGCGATAGGCGGCATCCAACTCATCGAGTGCCGCGATCAGCGCCTCGGGGACGAACCTGCCGCCGTAGGGGCCGAAATGCCCGGTGCCGTCCGCGCCCGTGCGCTCACTGTCCACTGTGGACAGCGCTGCGGCGGTGGCCTGTTCGCTCATCGTGCGCGCTGCTACCGGCCGTATCGCGGTGTCGCCGGGTGCGCCCCCGCGGTGACCAGGTCGGCCACCGCCTGACGGGGGCTGTCCTTCGTCACCAGTCCCTCGCCGACCAGGACCGCATCGGCACCGGCTGACGCGTAGCCGATCAGGTCGCGCGCGTCGCGCACCCCGGACTCGGCGATCTTCACCACCTGTGAGGGCAGCCCCGGCGCGATCTGTTCGAAGACCGAGCGGTCGACCTCGAGGGTCCGCAGGTTGCGAGCATTGACGCCAATGACCTGCGCGCCCGCCTCGAGTGCCCGGTCGGCCTCGGCCGCGTCGTGCACCTCGACCAGCGCGGTCATGCCGAGTGATTCGACCCGCTCGACCAGGCCGATGAGCGCGTTTTGCGCCAGCGCGGCGACGATCAGCAGGACCAGGTCGGCTCCGCAGGCGCGCGCCTCGTGGACCTGGTAGGAGGACACCACGAAGTCCTTGCACAGCACCGGCACGTCGACCCTCGCTCGAACCGCGACCAGGTCGGCGAGGTCGCCGTTGAAGCGGCGCCGCTCGGTGAGGACGCTGATCACCCGCGCACCGCCGGCGGCGTACTCGCCAGCAAGTCCGGCCGGATCGGGGATCGCGGCAAGCGCGCCCGCCGACGGGCTCGCGCGCTTGACCTCGGCGATCACGCCGACGCCCGGCGCCTGCAGCACCGACATCACATCGCGCGCTGCGGGTGCCGCGACGACCCGGTCCTTCAGCTGCGCAAGGGGAACGGCGGCCTCGCGTTGCACGAGGTCGGCACGGACGCCGTCGATGATCTCGTCGAGCACACTCACGACCGAGTCGTCTCCTCGTCCTGGTCAGGTATCCATGCTAGCTACGTCGGATCCGCGCTGGGTGTTGCCCCTCATCCGCCGCCCGGCCGGCGGGTCGGGGTGGGATCGTCGCCACGATCGAGGGCGTCCCACAGTTGCCGGTCCGCCGCGGCCGGATCCGCATCGGCCGGCCGGCGCCCCTGGGCTACCGTCGGCGGGGCCGAAACCGACGACGGCGCCTCGTATCGACGCCCCATCGCCGGCCACCGGGTGCCGCGCAGCATCGCCAGCAGCCCCGCTGCTGCGATCAGCACGCCGCCGGCCACCGCCAGCGCGACGGCACCCTGATGGATCTGCACGTGGTAGCCGGGCCTGGCCGCGACCCCGACCAGCTGCTCGCGGTCGCGCAGCAGGCCCGCCGCCCGGGAGTCCGACACGCCGCCGGCGTAGCGCGCGGACCGGACCGCGACCAGTAGGCCGGTCACCGCGAGCAGGGCGGCGACGACGAACCGGCCGATCCGGCGGGTCGCGACCAGCGCGACGGCGCCGGCCAACCCGACCAGCCCGATCGCCGCGGCCAGGGGCTCCACGTCGCGCCCGCTGAAGGATCGCGACAGGTCCGGCAGCGGGCGGGCGCGGGTGACCGACACGGTCAGCCAGCCTCGGCTGGCGGCCCACAGGAGCAGGCCGCCGCCCACGACGCACGCGATGACGCAGATCGCGAATTCACGCCGCAACCCGCGCCCCGGCCGACCCGACCGTGGGGCTGGCGGTGCCGGCGGTGCCGCGCTCACGGCGCGCCGGACGGCGGCCGCAGCGTCGCGGCCGTGGCGATAGCCGCCAGGACGGCGCGTGCCTTCTGCTGTGACTCAGCCTCTTCGCCGGCCGCGGAGGAGTCGGCGACGACACCGCCACCTGCCTGCACATAGGCGATCCCATCACGCAGCAACGCCGTCCGGATGGCGATCGCCATGTCCAGGTCACCGGCGACGTCGAGGTAGCCGACGGTGCCGCCGTACAAACCGCGGCGGGTCGGCTCGAGCTCCTCGATGATCTGCATGGCGCGTGGTTTCGGTGCGCCGGACAGGGTGCCCGCCGGGAAGCACGCGGCGAGGACATCGAACGCCGTCGCGTCGGGGGGCAGCTGTGCGACGACGGTGGACACCAGATGCATGACGTGGCTGTACCGCTCGACACCCATGAACTGCACGACCTCGACCGAGCCGCGTTCGCACACCCGGCCGAGGTCGTTGCGGCCGAGGTCGACAAGCATGAGGTGCTCGGCGCGTTCCTTGGGATCAGCGAGCAGCTCGGTGGCGAGCTCCTCGTCCCGCTCCGGTGTGTCGCCCCGCGGGCGGGTGCCGGCGATGGGGTGCAGCAGGGCCCGGTCGCCGGTGACCGTGACCAGCGCCTCCGGGGACGAGCCGACGACCTCCACGCCGTCGGGGAAGCGCAGTAGGTACATGTAGGGGCTGGGGTTGGTGGCCCGCAGCACCCGGTAGATGTCCAGCGCGTCCGCGTCGGCGGGCATGCAGAACCGCTGCGATACGACGACCTGGAACGCCTCACCGGCCCGGATCTGCTCGATCGCCGCTTCCACGGCGGCGCCGATCCCGGCGGGTGTGCCGGAGGTGTAGCTCGGCTCGACGGCCGACAATACCGCCACCGACGACGGTGTCGGCGCGGCGAGGCGGGTCACCATCGCGTGCAGCCGCTGCAGTGCGGCGTCGTAGCAGGCGTCGGGGTCGCGCGCCGGCATCTCGTTGGCGATCAGCAGGATGCTGCCGTCGTCGTGGTCGAGTACGGCGAGGTCGAGGCACAGCAGCATCGCGAGCTCGGGCAGCCGCAGATCATCCGATGCCTTGTCCGGCAGGCATTCCAGCCGGCGCACCGCGTCGTATCCGACGTAGCCGACCAGGCCGCCGGTGAGCGGCGGCAGGTCGGCCCGGCGGGGTGATCGCATCGCGGCGGCGACGTCGCGCAGCGCCCGGAGCGGGTCGGCGTCGGGCAGCCGCGCGACGGCCGGCGGCGGCGTGCCGACCCAGGTCGCGCGGCCGTCGTGCTCGGTGAGCATCGCCGGGCAGCCGGCGCCGACGAAGGAGTACCGCGACCACGACCGGCCGTGCTCGGCCGACTCGAGCAGGAAGCTGCCCGGTCCGCCGCCGAGCTTGCGGTAGACACCGACGGGCGTCTCGCCGTCGGCCAGCAACCGGATCGTGACGGGCACGACCGGCTGGGTCCGGGCGAGCTCGCGGAACTGCTCGCGCGACGGCGCCGGGACGCCGTCGGTCACGGCCGTGCTGCTGGTCGGCCGCAGGCCGGCGTGGACCTGATCGTGGCTGGCAGCTGACCGGCGTCGAAGCAGGTCCGGTCACCGGTGTGACAGGCGCCGCCGACCTGGTCGACGTGGACCAGCACGGTGTCGCCGTCACAGTCCAGGGCGACGGAGCGGACCCACTGCCGGTGTCCGGAGGTCTCGCCCTTCACCCAGTACTCGCGTCGGCTGCGGCTCCAGTACGTCGCCCGCCCGGTCGTCA
>JBPCOR010000183.1:0-5655 GCA_051000035.1 Mycobacteriales bacterium
CGTCGAGTTCCCACTTCTTGCGGCCGCCGTCGAGCAGCCTGACGTCGGCGTGGCCGTAGACCTTGAAGTACCAGTAGGCGTAGGCGGCGAACCAGTTGTTGTTGCCGCCGTAGAGCACGACGGTGTCATCGGTGCCGATACCGCGCTCGGAGAGCAGCTTCTCGAACTGCTGCTTGTCGACGAAGTCGCGGCGTACGGCGTCTTGCAGGTCCTGCTTCCAGTCCAGCTTGACGGCACCGGCCAGGTGGCCCTTGTCATAGGCGGACACATCCTCGTCGACCTCGACGAAGAAGACATGCGGATCCGCGGCGTGCTCCTGCGCCCAGTCGGCAGAGACGAGTACGTCGGCACGGCTCATGGGAACTCCTCTATTGGTGCGGTTTGATGGGTCGATTCGATGATGCTGATCGATGGGGGTGACGGTGCTGAGCGGGTAACGGAGACAACAAACCCGCAGATCCGTACCAGCGCAGGGCGGGGCCTGGGGCGAGTGGTCAGTGGTGACAACAGATGGCGCTCGCGACCCGGCAGAAATCCACTGCCGGCCGGGTGGTCAGCCATACGCCCATGACCGAGATGCTACCAGGCTCAGCACGCAAGATAACTAATTCCGATCGGGTGAGTGTACAATACCGTCTCAGCCGGCGCTGTCGAAGGTGACGTCGTTGGCATGCGCGCTGAACTGGACCCCGGCCGCAGTGGCTCTGGCCGCATCGATGCTGATCCCGAGGGGCAGCGAGCCGACCGGGACCGTGAGGCTGAGCTGGCCGGCCAGCTGACCCGCAAGCTGCGACGGCACGGTCGCGCCGAGCCCGGATACCTGTTCTGCCCGCAGCGTGAGCTTGCCGGCGCCGAAGCCGATATGCGCGACCGCGCCGACCCGCACCGTCTGCCCGGCGACGCTCGGGGATGCCCGCATCGCGACGCCGCCGCCGGACCGGTGCAGGGTGAGGCCCGGCAGGCGGCTCGCGGCCACGATGGCGGCGTAGGGGACGGTGACCGTCCCGTCGACGCGGTCGACGGGTACGCCGGTGATGTTGCGGTGGATCAGGGCGCCGAGGCCGGCGTGCACGCCGCGCGCGTGGATGTCGGCGCTCACCCGCGGCAGGCCGGTGGTGTGCAGGTCGTCGCTGCGCATCTCGACGTCGTCGTACTTCCCGCCGATCACCTGGGTCAGGAACGGCCAGCCGTGGGCCGACACATCGGGTCGGGAGGTCAGGTTGTACTGGGTCTGCAGCGCTGCTGCCGCCACCGAGGAGGCGATGTAGGCCGCCAGCCGATCCAGGCCGAGCAGAATGACGACCAGCACGACGAGGGTGATAACCAGCTTGCGCATCAGGCCAAGACTAGGCGGGCCAGCAGATACCCGACCGGTGCGACGAGACAGATCGGCACGGTGACCCGCAACAGGAGCACGGCGGACCGGCGGGCGATGTCGCGCGTCGGCGGGACCGTGGCGTCGGCAAACACGGTCCCGACGGCGAGCAGCGCGGCGACCAGCCCCACCGCGGCGCCGAGCAGTACGGCGTCGCGACCGCCGACGTCGACCACATCCCGCAGCCGCCACAGCGCGACCGCGCCGCCGGTTACGCAGCCCAGAGCCGGTGCGACGGCCCCGGCCGCCACGTCGTGGTCGAATCTCCCGATCGGCGCGATCGCGTCCACCACGTTCGCGATCATCAGCGAGCAGCCACCCGCGAGGACGACCGTGGCGGCCAGCGCGTCGCCGTCGGTCCGGCGATGCACGGTGAGCAGCGCCGCGAGCGCGGCCACCGACACGACCAGGACGGCGATGCCGGCGATCGAGGCAGTCATTCGCACCCTGACGACCCCCCGGCAGAGCTGGTGGATGAACATCACGAGCAGCGCCACGCCGACCACGCCGGCGACCGGGGTGAGGCTTGGTCGATCGGCGAGGACCGCGACGGAGTCGGCCCAGGCGGCGGCGCCCACGCCGAGCGCGATGCTGCCGACCCGGCCGGGCAGGGCGATGGCAGCGGTCCAGGCCGCGACGAGGAGTGCCTGCACGACCGCGACCACGGCGATCAGCCCGCCCAATCCCGTGCCGGCGGGCAGCTGCCACAGGGCCGCGGTGACAGCCGCGGCGATCAGCACGATGGCGAGGTGGTCCCGGCGGGCTCGTGCATCGGCCGGTACGGCGACGGCGTGGGTCACGACGCCGGCCCGGTCGCAGCGGCCCGCCCCCAGCCGCCGATTCGGTCGACCAGCCGCGGCGTGGTCGCCTCCTCGGCGTGGCCCATGCCGGTCTCGATCCACAGCTGCGCCGACGGACCGGCCGCGGCGGCGAGCGCGCGCGGATGTTCCAGGGTGAAGAACGCGTCCTGGTCGCCGTGCACGATCAGCAGCGGCACCGGGGCGATCCGCCCGACGACCTCGACCGGCGACAAGGGCACCGGATCCCAGCACCGCTCCAGCCGGATGTGCAAGACGAGCCGGGTGGCGAGCCGCCCCATCGGCGCCTCGCAGGCCCAGTGGACCCGGCGCATTGCCCGCGTCGACCGGTCGAACCACCGGGCCGGCCCCGACACGCTGACCACGGCGTCGACGCCGCCGGTGAGGGCGGCATGCCGGACCGCGACCGACGCGCCCATCGAGAATCCGAGGGTCACCACCCTGCGGTAGCCGCGCTCGCGGGCACACTCGACGGCGGCCTGCAGGTCGAGGATCTCCGCGTCGCCGACGGTCGATCGGCCGGTGGATTCACCATGGCCGCGGAAGTCGATCGCGATCACGCCGGCGTACGCCGAGAGCCGGTCGACGATGGCCAGGGCGGCCGGGCGGCGCCGGTGCCCGGCGAAGCCGTGCCCGACGACGACAGCGACCTCCCGGTCCGGCCCGGGGACGTGCGTGGCGGCGATCCGCACGGCGTCCTCGGTGCGCATCCGCACGGCGTCCTCGGTGCGCATCCGCAGCGGCTCCCGTGCGGGGCGGTCGGCGGCGGGCATGCGCGATATCCTCGCGTATCGCCGAATCCGGCGCGCGCACGGAGGATGTGACGTGGACCTGCTCGTGCTGACCGACGCGGCAGACCCGGTCACGGTGCTGGCCGCGCTCGATCTGCTCCCGCTCCGGGTGACCGCGGTGCCCCTGGACGTGGGGGTCCTGCTCGACGCGCCGCCTGCCGACGCGCTGCTGGTGGACGCCCGCTCCGAGCTCGCCGCCGCCCGCGCCCTCACCCGGCTGCTCGACACGACCGGCGTCGCCTGCCCGGTGATCGCCGTCGTGTCCGAGGGCGGCTTCTCCGCGATCCGGGCCGACTGGGGCGTCGACGACGTGGTGCTCGACACGGCCGGCCCGGCCGAGGTGGGCGCGCGGCTGACGTTGGCGATCGGGCGGCGCACCGCCGAGGGCGGCGCCGAGCCGACCCGGCTCGGTGACCTGGAGGTCGACGAGGACACCTACACGGTGCGGCTGCGCGGCCGGCCGCTCGACCTGACCTACAAGGAGTTCGAGCTGCTGAAATTCCTCGCCCAGCACGCCGGGCGGGTGTTTTCCCGCACCCAGCTGCTGCAGGAGGTGTGGGGATATGACTACTACGGCGGCAACCGGACCGTCGACGTGCACGTGCGGCGGCTGCGGGCCAAGCTCGGCGCCGACCACGAGGCGCTGATCTGGACCGTGCGGGGAGTCGGCTACAAGGTCGTGCGCCCGCCGGGCGGCGCGCCGGAGGAACCGCAGCCGGTCGACGTCTAGCCGGTCGACGTCTAGCCCCGACCGGGGCGAGGCCGCCCCAACCCCGCTTTCCCGCGCCGCTTTCGCACCGGATCCGGCTCACCCGTCCCGCGAGATCACCGGGTCCACGGCGGCCGGAGGCGCTGGCCGTCGCTGGTCGTTGCCTCGAGTCCGATCGTCGTGGTCACCCACGCTGCGGCGTCGGCGTCGCCACCGTCGATCCGAAGCTCCGATCCGGCGGGTACGGCGATCACGTCACCCGCGTCGACCTGCGTCCCGTCGCCGTCCAGGAATAGGAGAAGCCGCCCGGCGAGCACCAGCAGCACCTCCTCGCGGGAGACGCGATGCGCCGCGCCGAGGCTGCCGGCTGGCACATCCAGGCGCCAGGCGCACAGCTCGCCGCTACCTCGTGACGGGGCGACGTACGAGCTGAACCGGCTGCCGTGCAGGAGGTGGACCACGGCGTCACCGTGCGGGTAGATCGGCATGATCGACTCCTCAAGTAGTCAATAGACTTGTCCAGATAGTCAGGCCACTTGACCGGAATGTCAAGCTGGGGTGATGACAGCCGATTCCGACCTCGCGATGCTCGTCCTGCGCGCGGCGAGCCAGCTCATCGCCGGCATCCAGGAAGGCGTCGCGCAGCGCGGCTACCACGATGTGCGTCCGGCCCACGGGTTCGCCTTCATCCGGATCGCGGCCGGGGACGCGACCGTGGTCGACATCGCGGGCCATCTCGGCATCACCAAACAGGCCGCCAGTCAGCTGGTGGAGCAGCTGGTCACCCGCGGATACGTTGCTCGCGAGCGCGACCCGGCCGACGGGCGCGCCCGCCGGCTGCTTCTCACCGAGCGGGGTCGAGCGTGTACCCGGGCGGCCGAGGCTGCGGGCGCTGACGCGGTCGCGCGGTGGCGTGGTCCGCTGGGCGCGCACCGCCTCGCCGGGCTGGCCGCCTCGTTGGAGGCGGTGGCTGCCCACGGCCCATTGCGCCCGGCCTGGTGATCGATGCCGCCGCCAGGTCAGGCTCGCGGGTGGTCCGGCGCCGGGTCGATAGCGTGCGGTGATGACCGACGGCCAGCTACGCCCGCGCGAGCTCACCCCCACCGAGGCCACCGCCGTCCACGATCTGCTGGCGGCCGCGGCGGCGGCCGACGGCGTCGAGCCGGTGTCGGAGGCCGGCGTCCTCGCCCTCGACTCCGGCGGCGGCCAGCTGCTCGCCGACCACGACGGCGTCCTCGCCGGATACGCCCATCTCGACGCCGGCACCGCCGAGCTCGTCGTGCACCCGGAGCACCGGCGGCGCGGGGTCGGGAGCCGGCTGCTCGACGCTCTCGAGCGCGCGGCGGGCGGCGCTCTGCAGGTCTGGGCGCACGGGCGGATCCCGGCCGCCGCCGCCCTGGCGGACAAGCGCGGCTACGAGCAGACCCGGGCGCTGCTGCGGCTGCGCCGCGACGGCCCGGACCACCTGCCCGACGCCCCGCCCCCGGCGGGCGTGACGATCCGGGCGTTCCGACCCGGCGCGGACGACACGGAGTGGCTCGCCGTCAACGCCCGCGCCTTCGCTGACCACCCCGAGCAGGGCCGCTTCACGCAGGCCGATCTCGACGCCCGGCTGCGGGCGGACTGGTTCGACGCCGCCGGCTTCCTGCTCGCCGTACGCTCCGGACGCATCATCGGCTCGCACTGGACCAAGGTCCACACCGAGCCCGAACGCGTCGGCGAGATCTATGTCCTCGGTGTCGACCCCACCGCGCAGGCCGGCGGCCTCGGCACTGCCCTGGCGGTCGCAGGCCTCCGTTACCTGCGCGACCGCGGACTGCCCGCCGTGATCCTCGACGTCGGGGATCCCAACCCTGCGGCGCTGCGCCTCTACGACGGGTGGGGATTCTGGTGTGACCTCCTCGGCGCGCCCTCCCGCCGGCCGGCCGGCGCCGGCGGAGCGACGTCAGGGCGACCCGGCGC
>JBPCOR010000266.1:0-3803 GCA_051000035.1 Mycobacteriales bacterium
CAGATGATCATGGCCACGGCCACCATCGCCGCTGTCGTCGTACGTCGGTTGACCAGCTCTCCCATCACATCGGTGCTTCGGGTGAGGAGCAGCAGCGGGACCAGCGCGAACGGGATACCGAAGGCCAGCGCGATCTGGGAGTAGACCAGGACCGACCCGATCGGTACGCCGAGCCCGAGGACGAGCAGGGACGGGGCCATGGTCACGGCCCGGCGGACGACGAGGGGGATCCGCCAGCCGGTGAAACCGCCCATCACGACCTGCCCGGCGTAGGTGCCGACGCTGGCCGAGGCAAATCCCGAGGCGAGCAGGGCCACCCCGAAGGCCAGCGCGGCGAAGCCGCCGACGATGGTGGCCAGCTCGCGGTGGGCGTCGACGAGGTCGGTCACCGATGCGGTGCCGTGGAAGAGCTCGGCCGCGACGCAGAGCATCGCCAGGTTGACCAGCCCGGCGGCACCGAGACCGGTGATGCAGTCCAGGCGGTTGTAGCGCACCAGGGTGCGGGCCTCCCCGGCGTCCCGCGGCCGGATCCGGTCCCGCTGCAGGGCCGAGTGCAGGTAGACCGCGTGCGGCATGACGGTGGCACCGACGATGCCGACCGCCAACCCGAGTCCGTCGCCGGCCGGGATATGCGGAACGAGCCCGCCGGCGATGCCGCGGGCCGACGGGCCGCCGACGACGAAGAGGTAACCGAACCCGGCAGCCACCAGGGCGAGCAGGACGACGACGCCGATCTCGAAGCGCCGGTATCCGCGTCGCTGCAGGGCCAGGATCGCGAAGGCGACCACGGCCGTGATCAGGCCGGCCGGAAACAGTGGCACCCCGAAGACCAGGTGCAGGCCGAGCGCCGCTCCGACGAACTCGGCCAGGTCGGTGGCCATCGCCACCGCCTCCGCCTGCACCCACAGCGCCAGGTTCGTATGCCGGGAGTAGTGCCGGGCGCACAACTCCGGCAGGCTCGCGCCGGTCGCGATACCCAGCTTGGACGTGAGGTATTGGACGAGCACGGCCATCACGCTGGCGACGACCACCACCCAGACCAGCGCGTAGCCGTGTTCGGCGCCGCCGGCGATGCTGGTCGCAAAGTTGCCGGGGTCGACGTAGGCCGCGGCGGCCACGAACGCCGGACCGAGAATGGCGATGCCACCCCGGATCCGACCGCGCGCCCGGATCCGGTCCAGGGCGCTCGGCTCAGTCTCCGGGCCCGCCCCAGCGCCCGACGGGGTGCCGTCCGCGCCGCCGAGGTCGCCCAGGAGTTCGCCGGATCGCATCACCGGATGAATGGTAGTCACAATCTAGGTTTCGGCTGACACAACTATCCGGTTTCGACACTACTGTCCGTAGCGTACGATCTTCTAGGAGTGATCGCACGCTGTAACTGAACCGCTCCGACACGGGACCCGAACCCATCATCGAGCCGTGCCAATGCATCGCCGAATGAGAGGTGCTCAAGCAATGAGTACAGAAGCAAGAATGTTCGACGGGAAGCCGGTGCTCGCGTTCAACAGCGAGTCAGACCGCCGGTCCTTCCTGCGCTGGGCCGGCATCATCGGCGTCGGCAGCGCGTTGGCGGTCGGCGGCGGTCTCGCCACGGCCGGTACCGCGTCCGCCGCCACCGCTGACACCGGCGACGTCGCAATCCTGAACTACGCCCTGACGCTGGAGTATCTCGAGTCGACGTTCTACGCCATGGGCGTGTCGGCCGGTATCCTGTCGGGTCGCCAGGCCGAACTGATCGGCCAGATCTCCAAGGACGAGGCAGCGCACGTCGCCGCCGAGACCGCGGCGATCAAGTCCCTCGGCGCCACTCCGGTTGCCAAGCCCAAGATCCACTTCCCGGACGGCACATTCGGCTCGTCGGACAAGTTCCTGGCGACCGCATCGGTGTTCGAGGAGCTGGGTGTCATGGCCTACCACGGCCAGGTCACCCTGATCCAGAACGCCACCGTCCTGGGTGCAGCTGCCTCCATCGCGGGTGCGGAGTCGCGGCACGCCGCGGTCATCGCCTCCCTGATCGGTGGCAACCCGTTCCCCAAGCCCTTGGAGACGCCGGAGCCGATGAGCTTCGTTCTTCCCAAGGTCAAGCCCTTCCTAGGCTAGAGAGGAGAGAACAATGTCACGACGCGATTTCGTGAGAGGTCAGGTCACTGACGTCTCCGCTCCGCTAGCACTGGGGGCCCTGAACAACCGCTGGTCGTACGCCGCTGCATCCGACTTCTCGAATGACATCGACGTACTCAACTACGCGCTGACCCTGGAATATCTGGAGTCGGCGTTCTACAAGCAGGGCAACGCCGCCAACCTGCTCTCGGGCACCGAGGCGACGTACCTGCAGAAGATCGGCTCGGACGAGGACTACCACGTGACGGCGCTGACGGCGACCATCAAGAAGCTCGGCGGCACTCCCGTCGCGGCTCCCGGGGTCGACTTCGGCAGCTCCTTCGACAGTCGGACGAACTTCCTCACCACCAGCTTCACCTTCGAGAACGAGGGCGTCGGCGCCTACCTGGGTGCCGCCGGATACATCAAGGACAAGGCCATCCTGCAGGCGGCGGCCGGCATCTTCGGTGTCGAGGCGCGGCATGCCGCGGTCGTCGCCAACCTGTTGGGTAAGCCTGCCGACGGCGGCGTCTTCATGGGCGGTGGCTTCGAGAAGCCGATCGACAAGGCGAGCGTGCTCGCGGCGGTCAAGCCGTTCATCACGCAGATGACCGGCACCATGCCTACCGGCGGCGTCAACACCGGCGGCGGCAGCACTGCGGGGACCGAGGACAAGAAGCTGTTCGGGGCCGGCGGCGTCGCGCTGCTCGGTGCCGGTACGGCGGCTTACCTCGCCACCCGTCGTCGCGATTCCGCGGCGGTTCCGGCAGCCGCCGGATCCTCCGAGGCCGGGACGCCTTCAGAGAACTAATCCACGGCACCGGCTCACACGCGATGGGGCCGGTGGTGCACGCCCGGGGGGCGTGTGCCACCGGTCCTTTTCGCTGCTCGCACGTTGATGCCGGGCGCCGTTCATCCGGCTGTCGGAGGATGGGCGCATGACCACGATTCACGCCGCACCACCGGGGGTCGACCCGATGGTGGGCGCGGCGCCGCTGGACGCCGCGATGGCGATCGACTGGATCCGGCGTATCGCTGCTGCCGTGCACGCCCGGCGGGAGTACCTGAACCAACTCGACCGCGCGATCGGCGACGGTGACCACGGCACCAATCTTGACCGCGGTCTGCTGGCGTCGACCGGGGCGCTGTACGCCGAGCCGCCGGCGTCGGTGAGTGCGGTCCTCGCGGCGGTCGGCCGCACCCTGGTGTCGACCGTCGGTGGCGCGTCCGGTCCGCTGTACGCCGTGGGATTGCGTTCGACCGGGCGGGCGCTGGAGGCGGACGGTGACCAGGTCACCGCGCAGCGGTTCGGCGCCGCGCTGCATGAGGGTCTCGCCGCGATCGAGCGGCTGGGCGAGGCCGAGGTTGGTGACAAGACGATCATCGACGCGTTCGGCCCAGCCGTGATGGCGTTCGCCGACGCGGCAGATTCGGGCCGATCGTTCGGCGTCGCGGCCGTCGCGGCGGATCGGGCCGCGGCGCGCGGCGCTGAGGCGATCACGGCCTTGGTCGCGCGCACCGGACGGGCGGCGTACGTGGGGGAGCGTAGCGCGGGGCATCAGGACCCCGGCGCGACGTCGACCTCGCTACTCTTCCATGCCCTGGCCGAGGCATCCGCCGCGCCCTAGCGGCCCGGCCCCGGCTGCCGGCCGCCGGGCCGCCTGCCGTGGCGCCACCGTCCAATGGTCCGGCCGCCGTGGCGC
>JBPCOR010000275.1:0-7941 GCA_051000035.1 Mycobacteriales bacterium
GTCCCGGCGTTCGGGTCCGAAAGGCACCGCTCTCGTGGGATCCTGGGGCCGCTCACCCCGCGCAAACGCTGCGGGGCGTTCATTGCATCCGATCCTAGGAGGCGCTCGTGACCGGGTACCAAGGACAATCACCAGAAGACGGCCAGCAATATCCCCAGGGTGGAGCGAACCCACAAGCTGGCGGCCAGTATCCGCAAGGCGGCGAGCAGCAGAATTATCAGCAGGGTGGTGGGCTTCCCAATGCCCCCGCCTACCAGCAGCAGTACGGGCAGGCTCCGCCGCCTCAGCCGATGCCATCGACCATCCAGTACGCCTGGATCCTGATGATCGTGACCGCCGTCATCGGCGTGATCAGCGCGATCCTGCTCATCGCCGACAAGAACAAGTTCATCGATCAGGTCCGCAAGAACAGCCCCGGCAAGACGACGGCACAATACAACACGACCTACAACGCTGCGGTCGCTTTCGTCCTGGTCGTGGGAATCGTGTTCGGGCTGCTCTACGTGTTCTTTGCCTGGAAGATCAGGCAGGGTCGCGGTTGGGCGCGCATCGTCGTCACGGTCCTGTTGGTCCTCGGGATTCTTGGTGGGATCAGCAATGTGGCGTCATCGAACTACGGTGGTTTGGCCAAGGTGCTCGGGGTGATCGGCCTGCTGCTCGACATCGCGGTGTTGGTACTGGTGTGGCTGCGGCCGTCCAGCGACTACTTCAAGTCGGTCAAGGCACAGCAACAGATTCGGTAGTCACACCCAAGACCGAACACCGACGCGGGTAGCCGTCATGGGCGACCCGGGGCGGTGTTGTTGGGGCGTCCGGCCTTATCGGGTGTCTGCACCGCCAAGGTGCCCGCGTCATCGGGGTCGGAGTGGCCGCTGCGGCGTAGCCGGAGGTCGCGGGCGGGGCTCAGCCCCGCTGGCTGGCGCAGGTCTTCAGCTCGCTGCTGCTCGGCGCATGGCCGATCTTGTCCCGGCAGTCGTTCACCAGTCGGTGGCTGAGAATCAAGGCGACCACGACGAGCACGAGACCGATGCCTCCGCCGACCATCCCGCCGATCGCAAAGCCCCGCTTGGTGGCGAGGCCGCGGCGGGTCTGCCGTAGGGCGAGGAAGCCGAGCACAACCGCGAGCAGCGCAACCGGGAGATCGACGAGCCCGAGCAGATAGATGCCCGGGACGCTGATGACGCCGAGGACGAGCGAGGCAATTGCGGTGCCGTTACGCGGTGCGGGCGGCCGCCGCTCGACGGCGTCGTCGCCCCAGTCCGGCTCGGCCGTCTCGTCGGCGGATGGGTGCACCGGGTCGTGGTCGGGATGCTGATCGCTGACGCTGCTCTCCTCGGGGTGTGGACCGTCGCCGCGCGGTCGGCCGCCAGGCATGTGCGAATGATCAGGTTACCGACACAGAGCTCCGGGTATTGCCGCGCCGGGCCCCGATCATGCGCAACACGGGCGCGACACGCCGTCGCAGCGCCCCATGAGCGCATGATCGCCGAGGCACCGTGGGTGCGCTGCGCTCGGGCATGCGAGGGCGGACCGGTCGAGAGCTCACGGCCGGCGGGCGGTGTGCCCTGTCAGACGAAGTTGATGGGCGCCTTGACCGAGTCGAGCACCTTGCCGGGGTCGGTGTCGAGCACCCGCGACAGCAGCGTGCCGTAGACGGCGCGGAAGTCCGTCGAGGCGATCAGGTCACCGTCGTCGAGCTTGGTCAGGCTCGGCTGCTCGCCGTAGAAACCGCCGTGCACGGAGCTTCTGGCGATGAAGACCGTGCCCGCGGTGCCGTGGTCGGTGCCGTCGGAGGCGTTGGCGGCCACCCGACGGCCGAATTCGGAGTACGCCGCGAGCACGACCTTGCGGCCATGGGTGTCCTTCGCCATGTCGTCGAGGAATCCGCCGACGGCTGTGTCGAATTCGCCGAGCAGGCGCTCCTGGGTGCCGGCCTCCTCGGCGTGGGTGTCGAATCCGCCGAGGCTGACGGCGTAGACGCGGGTCGGCGCGCCGGCCTTGACGCACCGGCCAACGACGGCGAGCTGGGCGGCGAGGGAACTCTGCCCGCCACCGGATGCGCCCTGGCTCTGGTTCTGGCCGCTGCCGTCGGCCGGATCCGGCGCGTCGGCGTTGACCATCGGGCCGAACGTGCGGGCGACCGTCAAGAAGTCCGCGTCGCCGGCCGCGGCGGCCGCCTCGGCAGCGGAGTCGGCGGAATCGGTGCGGCCGAGTCCCTTCAACGCCGTCCTCGCGGCGCCTTTCGGGACGCCGAAACGATTGGTCGGCAACGAGGATCCGATCGCTTTGGCCCCGACGACCAGCGGTTGCGGCGTCGCGCCGATCGACACGACCTTCAGCGGGTCGGACCCGACGGCGTCGAGCCAGCGGCCGATCCAGCCGGTGGACACCGGCCGGTCCGGCGACGCGGTCTGCCAGATGTCCATCGACCTGAAGTGGCTGTGGTCGGGCCTGGGGTAACCGACACCGCGGATCACGGCCAACCGGTGCTCCGACCAGAGCGCGTGCATCGTCTTCATGGCCGGATTGAGGCCCAGCTGGTCGTCGAGCCGCAGCACCTTGTCGGCGGGATAGGCAAGGCCCGGCCTTGCCTTCTGGTACGCCGGATCGGCGTAGGGGATCAGCGTATTCAGGCTGTCGTTCCCGCCGCAGAGGGTGACCAGGACGAGCACCTGCGCGTCGGACGGCAGCGGGTCGTTCTTGGCGGCCGTGGCCACGTCGCGCCAGCTGATCTCGGCGGCGCCGGCGGCCAGCGCGCCCGCACCGACGACGCCCGAGGCGACCAGGAACTTCCGGCGAGTAATGGTGTCCACCGTGGACTATTCCTCTCTGGGGACCGTGCCTTCTCTAGCAGACGACGAATTCGGGCGAGGTCAGCCCGACGGCGACCAATTCGGCGGGCCGGGCTGCCGCATCCGTCAGGACGGCGCGGGTGCGATTGCTCCACCCGTCGATGCCGAAGGTCTCGGCGAGCGCTTCGAGGCGGGCAGTCGTGGTGCCGGCGGTGAGCGGGTGACGCGCCGCGTCGGGCAGCGCCGCCGCGATCCGCTGCGCCAGCTGCAACCGGGCCGGCACGGCCGCCGTCGACAGCCACGCCGGGCCGCCCGGCCAGCCACCCACGCTGGGTGGGAAGAACGGCACCTGGCCGAGCCGGGACAGGGCGCCGACGACCGGCTGTCCGGCAACGGCGGGTCCGGCGACGGCCCGTCCGGTGCCCGGCTGTCCGGCGCTGGGTGTCGCACCGCTGCCGGTGGGCTTATGCCGACCGCCGTTCTGCTGGGGCTTTATCGTGCTGGTGTCGAGCCCGAAGGCGCGCAGCGCGCTCACCAGCCACTCCGTCGGCTGCTTGACCAGTGCATTGCGCGCACTCGGGGCCCGGAACGCCGGATCGAGGAAGAGCGTCCGCATCATCGCGGCGATGTCGTATTTCGTGCCGTACGCCGACACCATCCGCTGCAACGTCGCCGCCGGTGGCGGGCCCGGCGCGGCAAACCGCTGCCACAGCGACGTGGCGACGAACCGTGCCGATGCCGGTTGGCGTACGACGAGGTCGACGAGGCTCGCGTCGTCGTAGGTATCGGTATGTCCGAGGATCGTCTTGCCGGTGTCGTCGTGATCGGCAGTGCGCAGCTCTGCCTTGCCGGTCCGCCGGTCGACGGTCCAGCCGGTGAGGGCCCTCGCGGCCTGGCGTACGTCGGTCTCGGAGTAGTTGCCGTGGCCGAGGGTGAACACCTCCATGAACTCCCGGCCGAGGTTCTCGTTCGGCGCCTGCTTCTTGTTGTCCACGCCGTCGAGCCAGACGAGCATCGCGGGGTCGCGGATCATGGCGTGCGCGAGATCGGCGAAGCTGCCCGAGCCGAGACTGCGCATCGTGTCGTTCTGCCGCAGCATCAGCGACGCGTACTTCACCTTCTGCGCCGAGGTCGCCCAGTGACCGTGCCAGACGAAGGTGAGCTTCTCCTGATACGCATGGTCGGCCGCCGCCATCCGATCGACCCACCACGCGACGAGCGGCGGCAGCTGCGCGTGCAACTGCCGGTGGAATTCCTTCAGCGCGGCCTTCTTCTGTTCGGTCGACCCGCCCTGCCCCGCCGACGGCGATGCGCTGGGCGCACCAGCGGCGCCGTGCTGGCCGTGCTTGCCGGCGCGCGGCCGTTTCAGCGTCGGGATGCTCGGCGCGGGTGTCCGCGCGACGCCGGCATCGCCGGTCACCGGGTGCAGGATCGCCGAGACGGTCGCGTCGTAGCCGCGTGCTACGCCGTCGCGGACCGCATCCGGCGCGGCCAGGAACGCGGCGCGGCGTAACAGGTGGCGGATATCTCCGGGATCGGCGGGCACATCAGGATCATCCGGCCGCCGTGTTCGGGTTGTGTGAAGGTGCCGACCGGATGATGTACGCGCGCCGCGCCACCCGCCGACCGCGATCTGGCAGGCTTCCGGCACATGAACGCAACGGCCGTCGTCGTCGTGCTGCTCGCCGCCGTCATCGTCGGTGGTCCGCTCGGTGCCGATGTGGCTTCTGACGAGCGGGATCCACCCGGGGTCGGGCCGCATCCGCAGCCCTGGCCGGATGATCCGCGGCTGGACCCCGACCTGCTCGCGCACGGCGACCGGCGCAACGTCGTAGACGGTTTCCGCTATTGGCGTCTGGACGCAATTGTCGCCGAGCTCGATACCCGCCGCCACCAGATGCACGTCGGGATCGAGAATTGGCAGCACGACCTGAATATCGGCAGCCTCGTGCGTACGGCGAACGCCTTCCTCGTCGCCGAGGTGCATATCGTCGGCCGGCGCCGCTGGAACCGCCGGGGGGCCATGGTGACGGACAGGTATCAGCACATCCGCCACCACGACGACATCGCGGCTCTCTCGGCGTGGTGTGCCGAGGAATCCCTTCCGATGGTCGCGATCGACAACCTGCCGGGCGCGGTACCCCTGGAGTCCACCGACTTGCCGCGGCGCTGTCTGTTGCTCTTCGGGCAGGAGGGTCCCGGGCTCTCGGCCGCCGCCCGGGAGCGAGCCGACCGGGTCTGCTCGATCGCGCAGTTCGGCTCGACCCGGTCGATGAACGCCGCCGTCGCAGCCGGAATCGCGATGCACAGCTGGATCCGCCGGCACGCGGATATCCCCGACCGTCGGGGGTGAGGGGCGCCCGCGATCCAGTCCGGGGATCGTCGCCGGGTGCTACCCGACCTGCGCGGCAGCCTGACAGCGCGATGCCCCGTGGCAGCTCTTCAGGGCGGCGAGCGCCCGCTGCATCGGCCCGAGCCGGCTGCTCGGCACCGTCGCCGCGAGATTGAACAGCTCGTTCGGATCGGCGACGGTGTCGTAATATTCGCGCGCGCCGTCGGTGTATTCGACGTAGAGCGCGGTGGCCGTCCGGATCGCCTCGTAGCTTGGCGGATTGCCGCTCCGCGGCGGTGGCTTGTCCGGATCGGTGGCCGTTGTATCCGGCCCGTGGTGTTCGACGAGCACGCCCTGCCGCGGATGGTCCGGCGGCTGGCCGTGCCAGCTCCGGACGAGGCTCGTGCCGTCCACCGCGGACGGCACGCTGGCCCCGCCGAGGGTCTCGAACGTGGGTGCGAGGTCGATGCTCGAGGTCATCGCGGTGACCTGTTTGCCGGCGGGCACGGCGGGGCCGGTGACCATCAGCGGAACCTTGATGTCGGTGTCGAACGCTGTCTGTTTGCCGGGCCGAAGCCGGTAGTCGCCCATGTGATAGCCGTTGTCGGAGCTGAACACGAAGTAGGTGTTCCTCGCCAGGCCCTTGGCCTGTAACTCCTGCTCGAGGTGCCCGATCATGTCGTCGACGGCCTGCACGGACTGCACCCGCTTGCGGAATTCAACGTCGATCGAGGTGTCGTCCTTGGCGCTGAGCGGCGGGATCCGGGTCAGCCAGGCCGGCGCGTTGGCCGGCTGTTTGTCGAATGCAGCGGTCCGCGGCGCGCCGAGCCCGGCAAAGGCGGTCGCGTCCCGCGGCGCGGGCGTCGACGGTTGGTGCGGAGCGAAGGTCGCCACCTCCAGTGCGAAGGGTCTGCTCGAGGATGCCGAGCTGTCGATGAACGACGTCGCCTTGCTCGACAGCACGTCGGTCAGGTAGTCCTTCGCGTCCTTGCCGTAGTGCTGGGTCGTACCGTTCTGGTTGAGCTTGTAGTTGAATTCCGGATAGCCGTTGCCGGCGGCGTCCCACTCGTCCCAGCCCGCGGCGGGCTTGTCGACGGGCTTGTAGCCATTGAGGTACTTGCCCATGAAGCCGGTGCGGTAGCCCGCCTTCTGCAGCGCGACGCCGAAGGTGTTGGGCTCGTTGCCGTGTTCGTTGAATGCGGCGTATCCGCCGTCGTCGCCGCCGCCGTTGGTGAAGACCCCGTCGTCGTGCGGGTACTCACCGGTGAAGATTGCCGAGCGGGACGGGCAGCACAGGGAGTCGACGACGTAGTAGTTCTTCAGCGTCGTGCCCGATCTCTCCAGCTGCTGCACGTGCGGCATGTACTGCACGAGGTTCCACGCGAGATCGTCGGTGAGGACGAAGACGATGTTCGGCTTGGCGCTCGCCGTCGAGGATGTCGACGTCCCCGGTGTGACCGACCTCGCGGATGTTGCCGACGTCGAGCGGTCGTGCGCCCCGGCGGAGGTACAACCGGCGAGCACCAACGAGGCCAGCACGACGGCGGCGACGGGTCCGCTCCCACGCCGGGACAGGCGGGATCCGCTGCGGAGTCTGTGCATAGCCGACGACGCTAGCGGCGCGATGCGCGGGCCCGGTACGGGCAATGTTCGAGGCGCGCAAACCGGCTGGCCGGCTGGTATTCATCGAGCGCCCTCGCCGGTGAGCAGAGCAGCGGCCTCGCGGGCGCATCCCCAGGACATCGTGACGCCGCTTCCGCCGTGCCCGTAGTTGTGCACGCAGCGCGCCCCCTCGAGCTCTTCGGCCTCCAGCCGAACGCTCGGCCGGCTCGGGCGTAACCCGACCTGATGGGCGCGAACCCGTGCGCCGCCCAGCCGGGGCTCGACCTCGATGCAGCGGCGGAGGATCTGCTCGGCGACGGCGGGATCAGGCTCGGGGTCCTCGTCGTCGGCGATGGCGATGCCGCCGAGCACGACATGGTCGGCATAGGGCCAGTACGCCGTCCATGCTGGCCCGAATGGCGCCTCGACGAAGAACTCGGCCAGCCCGGGGTTGTCGACGATCACGTGCTGGCCGCGGACGGCGTGCACCGTCGGGTCGGGCACCAGCGACCGGGCGCCGAGCCCCGAGCAGTTCGCCACCAGCGGCGCCTGCCCGGCGACCTCGGCCAGGGAATCCACCTCGCCGTACTCGATCCGGCCGCCGGAGGCAGTCAGCCGGCTGGCGAGGTAGTCGAGGTATACGGGCATCTCGACCAGCGGCAGGTCGGCCCAGAATCCGCCGGCGAAGCCCGCCGGCAGCTCCGCTGGCGCGCACGCGTGCATCCTGGGCAGCGGCGGAGCGTTCTCCCGGCGGGCCAGCCGACCCCGGCGCAGGGTCACGCCGGTGCCGGCCACCCCGGCCAGCGCCGTGAACTCCTCGATGCCGGCCCGTTCCCGGGCACCCACCGGGTCGTCGGCCGGGGCCAGGCTCGGCCCGATCATCGCCGAAGCGACCGACGACGTCGTCGCTGACGGCGCCGCACGGGTGCGCAGCTGCACCCGTAGCCCCTGCTCGACCAGGCAGACGCCGGTGGTCAACCCGATGACCCCAGCCCCGATGACGACAGCGTCCGGTCTCGCCGTACCCACTGTCGGCCCACCTCTCCTGGATATCGGGCCTCGCCGGGATATCGGCACCCGTGACAGCCCGTCGCTCCACCACGTCGTCCGGCGAACCGCTGCTCCGACGCCCCGTCACGGCGGTTTCGGTAGTCCCCACGGCGTCGTCATACCGTCACCATGTGGTTGGCTCGGTCCGGTGATGAGTGCTGAGGG
>JBPCOR010000349.1:0-9929 GCA_051000035.1 Mycobacteriales bacterium
GCGGCGGCGACGACCACGAGGTCATGCGGGCCGACCCAGCCCGGTAGCGGCCCGCGCCGGACGACAGTGACCGGGACGGCTCCCGATGTGCCGACCAGGGCCGCCACCGCTCGCCCGGCGTGCAGCGCCCGGCCACCGGCTATCACGATCGCCCGCGGGCGATCGTGCCCGTCCAGCGCTAGCGTCTCGGCGCAGAGCCAGGCCGTGGACCGCAGCTGCGCGGCCGCGCCGGCCAGGCCGCGCAGCCGATCCTGGCGGTCAATGCGCTGCAGGTCGGCGGAGTCGTCGAGCAGGTTGTCATCCGGCGCCGCCGTCATCCGGACCGGTCGCCCGGAAGGATCGCCTCGTCGACCAACAGGACCGGGATGTCGTCGCGCACCGGATACCGCCGGCCGCAATCGACGCACGCGAGCTGCTCCCGAGCATCGTCGGCGCGGAGCTCGCCGCGGCAGGCGGGGCAGGCGAGGATGTCCAGCAGCGTCGGGTCGATCTTCATCGAACGGGCTCCTCCCTACGGCGCTTCGGCCGGGATGGCGTCGGGTCCGCGACGGTACGCCGGCTGCTGCATCAGGTCCCGATCACGCTCAGCACGTCATCACGCAGCCGCGCGACGCGCGCATCGTCGGCCGCCTCGACGTTCAGCCGGAGCAGCGGCTCGGTGTTGGACGCACGCACGTTGAACCAGCTCCCGTCGGGCAGGTCGATGGTCAAGCCATCGAGCTCGTCGACCACCGCGCCGTCGACAGCGCCGAATCGCTCGGCGACCGCCCGCACCCGGCCGGCCTGGTCGTCGACGGTGGAGTTGATCTCGCCGGAGGCTGCGTACCGACTGAATTCTCCGGTCAGCTCCGACAGCGGACGCTCCTGCTCACCGAGTGCCGCCAGCACGTGCATCGCAGCGAGCATGCCGGTGTCGGCGCGCCAGAAATCCCGGAAGTAGTAGTGCGCCGAGTGCTCGCCGCCGAAGACCGCGCCCGTCCTGGCCATCTCGGCCTTGATGAACGAGTGCCCGACGCGGGTCCGGATCGGGGTGCCGCCGTGTTCGCGGACGATCTCCGCGACGGCGTGGGAGGTGATCAGGTTGTGGATCACGCTGGAGCCGGGGTGGCGGGCCAGCTCGCGGGTCGCCACCAACGCCGTGACCGTCGACGGCGACACCGGCTCGCCCCGCTCGTCCACGACGAAGCACCGGTCCGCGTCGCCGTCGAAGGCCAGCCCGATGTCGGCGCCGACCTCGCGGACCCTGGCCCGCAGGTCGACGATGTTCGCCGGATCGAGCGGGTTGGCCTCGTGATTGGGGAACGAGCCGTCGAGCTCGAAATACATCGGGACGATCGTCAGGGGTAGCGCGGGCAGCGCGGCGGCACCGAGCACCGACGGCGCGGTGTGCCCGGCCATGCCGTTGCCGGCGTCAATTACGACCGTCAGTGGGCGGATACCGCTGAGATCGACCAGCGAGCGCAGATAGGCGGCGTAATCGGGCAGCAGATCGCGGGTTTCGACGGTGCCGGCGCCGCCGTCGGGCGCCTGGATGCCCGCCTCGACCATCGATCGGATCTCGGCCAGGCCGGTGTCCTGCCCGACCGGGGAGGCGCCGGCGCGACAGAGCTTGATCCCGTTGTAGCGGGCCGGGTTGTGGCTCGCGGTGAACATCGCGCCGGGCAGGTCGAGCGAGCCGGAGGCGAAGTACAGGGTGTCGGTCGAGCCGAGCCCCGCCTCGACGACGTCGGCGCCCTGCCCGATCGCGCCCTCGGCGAATGCTCGGGACAGCGGCACGGACGACTCGCGCATGTCGTGCGCCGTGACGATCTTCGGCGCCTTCGTCAGCAGCACGAACGCCGCTCCGACCGCCCGGGCGACCTCGTCGTTGAGCTGCTCGGGTACGACGCCCCGAATGTCGTAGGCCTTGACGATCCCCGACAGGTCCACCATGTTTCGCCTCTCGCGAGCGGCCCGGCGCAGCCCGCTCGGCCGCACGCATCCGACGCCGCCGAGCGTACCGGCTCCGGGCGGCCGGGCCCGGCGAGCACCTCGGTGGTGGGAACGGCCAGCGCCAGCCCGACGTGACGCCTTGCTCGGATCAGCGCCGATCGGGAACGGCGCGCAGATGTCCTCGTCGCCCAGGTGCTTCGGGAGGTCCCGCGGGCACGGCCACGGACCCGCCCGCCTCCCGGACGGCGTCGGCCAGCGCGGCCAGGTCATCGGCGTAGGGCAGCTGGGTCTGGTAGTCACCCTCGTGCCGCACGGCGTCCCACCCACGGGGCACCGTGAGCCGGTCGGCATGCTCCTCGCACAGGTCGTAACCGTGCGGCTCGGCCTGGGTCGCGAGCGGACCGACGACGGCGGTCGATTCGGCGTAGATGTAAGTGAGGGTGGCCACGGCCGGCGAGTCACAGCCCGGCCGGGAGCAGTGCCGAAGGAACCTCACGGCGGCGACGATAGCCCCCGATTCCGATCGCACGACGCAGGACGGGACGGCGGCGGCAGCGTGTCGCGGATACGCTCGGCGGCACGATGACCCGATCATCCTCGCCGCACCGCGACCGGCACGGCCGCGGGATGCGCGGCGTCCTGGCGCCCCCGACGGTCCCGCTCTCCCGCACCCGCGGGCAGCGCTTCGACGACCACATCGTCGCGGCGCGGGACGAGCTGCAGAGCCGGCTCGCCGACGACCTCGCTTCGGTTGAAATCGCCGTCGAGGACGTCCCCGACGTCGATGTGGCCGCTGACGATCCCGAGGTGCTCGACGACCACGGCGTGCCGCTGTCCCGGGTGCTTCCGGCCGGGCGCACCGACGCCCGCGAGGACGCACCGGCCCGAATCGTGCTCTACCGGCGCCCGCTGGAGCTTCGGGCGGCGGACGAGGACGACCTGGAGGACGTCGTGCGCGAGGTGCTCATCGAGCAGGTGGCCACCTTGCTCGGCCGTGATCCGGACGAGATCGATCCGCCGGATTGACCGGCCGGCGATCAGCCGGCGCGGCGGCGCAGCCGGCGGCGTTCACGCTCGGAGAGACCACCCCAGATGCCGAACCGCTCGTCGTGGGCGAGTGCGTAGTCCAGGCATTCGGCCTGGACCTCGCAGCCGGTGCAGATCTTCTTGGCCTCCCGGGTCGAGCCGCCCTTCTCCGGGAAGAAGGCCTCGGGATCGGTCTGCGCGCACAGCGCACGCTCCTGCCACTCGGGCACGCCGTCGTCGGCGCTGAATGTCGCGCTCAGCACCGACGCGTAGTCGCCGATGCCGGATTGCACGGGCTCACTCATCGCGAGGCCCTCCCCACGGACTCGTCCGTCGCCGGCCCGGGATCGCCGACCCATGCCGGCCCATCACTATAAGCAGCGGTACGCCGACTCAGCGTCACGCCCCGGGCGAATGACATGACTGTGATTACACCCGTGTCGCTGCTGTGAAGTCAAGCGAGGATCTGCTACGAGACAAACTTCCGAACCCGGGTCGCTCGCCGCAGTCGCCGCGTCGACACCGGCGACCGGCCGCCGCCGGTGCCCGTGCGACCATGACCGGTGTGCGGGTGGTTGCGCTGGCCGGGGGCGTCGGCGGTTCACTGTTTCTGCTCGGACTCCGGGCGGCACTCGCGGGCGGGGCGCACGACGTCACGGTCATCGGCAACACCGGCGACGACCTGACAGTGCACGGCCTGCGGGTCTGCCCCGACCTCGACACCGTGATGTACACGCTCGGCGGCGGCATCGACACCGACCGCGGCTGGGGGCGGTCCGGCGAGACCTGGACGGTGCTGGCCGAGCTCGCGGCCTACGGCGTCGGCCCGTCCTGGTTCGGCCTCGGCGACCGGGACATCGCCACCCACCTGGTGCGCACCCGCATGCTCGACACCGGCTACCCACTCTCCGCGGTGACCGCGGCGCTGTGCGACCGGTGGCAGCCCGGCGTCACGCTGCTGCCGATGACCGACCAGCGGGTGGAGACGCATGTCGCGGTGGATCTGCCTGAGCCCGATTCCGCCGACGGCATCGACCCCCTCCTCGCCGCGGGAGCGCCGGTCGGTGAACGGCGGGCGATCCATTTCCAGGAATGGTGGCTGCGCCACCGCGCGCGGCTGCCGGCCCATGCGTTCATTCAGGTCGGCGTGCAGGATGCGACGCCCGCGCCCGGGGTGACCGACGCGTTGTGCACCGCCGACCTGGTCATCCTCGCCCCGTCGAATCCCGTCGTCTCGGTCGGCACGATCCTCGGGGTCCCCGGCATCCGCGATGCGCTGCTGTCGGCGCCGGGCCAGGTGGTGGGCCTGTCCCCGATCGTCGGCGGGGCGCCGCTGCGCGGGATGGCCGACGCCTGCCTGCGCGCGATCGGGGTGGCGACCACGGCCGAGGCCGTCGGGCGCCACTACGGTGCCCGCGCGGACGGCGGCGTGCTGGACGCGTGGCTGGTCGACGAGCGCGACGCCGGGGCGACCGTGCCCGGCGTCGACGGGTGCGCCGTACCGCTGCTGACGACCGATGCCGCTGCGACCGAGGCGATGGCCCGCGCCACGATCGGCGCCGGTGCCCGGTGAGCGGGGCCCTGGGCCCGGGTGTACCGCCGGCCCGACGCCGGTGACCGGCCGCTGCGAGATCCGGCCCGTCGAGGGGATGCCCGAGCTGCGACCCGGGGATGACCTGGCCGGCGCCGTCGCCGCGGCGGCGCCGTGGCTGGCCGACCGCGACATAGTGGTGGTCACCTCGAAGGTCGTCTCCAAGGTCGAGGGCCGGCTCGTCGTCACGCCCGCCGATCAGGCCGGTCGCGAGGCCGCCCGCCAGCAGGCGATCGAGGCCGAGACGGTCCGCGTCGTCGCCCGCCGCGGCCCGACCCGGATCGTGCAGAACCGCCACGGTTTCGTTATCGCGGCGGCCGGCGTCGACACGTCCAACGTCGGGATCGGTGAGATCGCCCTGCTGCCGGTCGATTCGGACCGATCCGCTCGCGAGCTTCGGGCCGGGCTGCGCCGGCTGCTGGGCGTGGACGTCGGCATCGTCATCACCGACACCGCCGGCCGGCCGTGGCGCCGCGGCGTCGTCGACCTGGCGGTCGGAGCCGCCGGCGTGGCAGCGATTTCGGACCTGCGGGGGCGCGCGGACCGGTTCGGCAACCGGCTGGCCGTCACCGAGGTCGCCTTGGTCGATGAGATCGCCGCCGCGGCCGACCTGGTCAAGGGCAAGCTCGACGCCATCCCGGTCGCCGTCGTGCGCGGTCTGTCCACAGTGGACGATGATGCCGGCGTACGGCCGCTGATCCGGTCGGCGGAGGAGGATATGTTCCGGCTCGGAACGGCGGAGGCGATCGAGCTCGGCCGGCACGCGGCGTTCGAGCCGGCACCGTCGACCCTGCACGCCGACGCCGTCGCGGTGCTCACGGCCTACGCCGACGCCGGCCAGCGGGGGGTCCGCGAAGGCATCCTGGCCTTCCTGGCCGCGCGACCGGACGCGATGCGACGCTCCTGCGCCGCCGGGCATCTCACCGCGAGCGCGCTCGTCGTCGACCCGCTGCGCGGTGCGGTCTTGCTGACCCTGCATCCGCGGGCGGGGCGGTGGCTACAGCTCGGCGGGCACTGCGAGGACGACGCGACGCTGGCAGCGGCGGCGCTGCGCGAGGCCACCGAGGAGAGCGGGATCGACGGCCTCACGGTGGATCCCGACCCGCTGCGCCTGGACATACACGCGATCACCTGCTCGCTCGGCGTGCCGACCCGGCATCTGGACGTCCAGTTCCTCGCGGTCGCCCCGCCCGGCGCGGCGATCGCCCGGAGCGATGAATCGCTGGACCTGCGCTGGTTCGGCCACCTCGACCTGCCGCCCGCATCCGACGACATCGCCGATCTGGTCCGGCGCGCGGTCAGCCGCCTGCAGAACCGGTAGCCGCATCTTCGCCGTGGACGTCCCGCCCGCACATCCGATCGACGGCGCGGATCACGGCGGAATGATCCAGCAGCCCGTCGCCCTGCGCGCGCGACTGCGCGAGGAGCTGCCCGGCGAACGCGCCGATCGGGGTGATCACGCCGACCTCCCGCGCGGCGGCGAGTGCGATGCCGAGATCCTTGTGGTGCAGGTCGATCCGGAAACCAGGCTGGAAATCGCCACTCACCATCGCCGGCGCCTTGCGCTCGAGGATCGCGCTGGCTGCCATGCCGCCACCGAGCACCGCCAACGCGGCCCCGGTGTCCACTGTGGACGCCTCGAGGAATTCGAGGGCTTCGGCGACGACCCCGAGCGTGGCGCCGATGATCAGCTGGTTGGCGGCCTTGACCGTCTGGCCGGACCCGGCCGGCCCCACGTGCACAATGGTGGATCCCATCGCCTCGAAGAGCGGCATCGCCCGCGCCACGTCGTGCTCGGCACCACCGGCCATGATCGATAACGTTCCGGTCTTCGCGCCGTTGTCACCACCGCTGACCGGTGCGTCGATGACCCCGATCCCCTGCGCGCCGCCCCGCTCGGCGATCTCCCGCGCCACCCTCGGCGCGATGGTGCTCATGTCGATGTAGATCGTGCCCTCGACGGCGTGGTCGAACACGCCGCCCTCATCGAGCGCGATCGTCTGCACGTCGGGCGAATCCGGCAGACTGGTGATGACGAACTCAGCGCCGTCGACGGCCTCGGCGACATCACCGGCCGCCGCGCCACCGGCCTCGACCAGCCGGTCGACCGCCGCGCGGCTCCGGTTGAAGCCCACGACGTCATGCCCGGCGCGGACCAGATTGGCCGCCATCGGGCCGCCCATGATGCCCAGGCCGATGAAACCGACTCGACTCATCGCCGTTGCCTCCTCACGTCGTCACACTGCGGTCGATGGCCTCACACCAGGTCGGTGCGGCCGCGGCGGTTGAGGTCGTCGACCACCGCCTTGACCTGCTGGGCGTGATCGCGCCGGCAGACCAGCAGCGCATCGTCGGTGTCGACGACGACCAGGTCATCGACGCCGACGACCGCGACCACCCGGCCCGAATCACCCGCCACCAGGGTGTTGCGGCTGTCGATGCAAACGACGGGACCGTCCCGCATCGTCACCACGCCGTCGCCGTCGCGCGGCAGCACCCGCGCGATGGTGTCCCAGTCGCCGACGTCGTCCCAGCCCAGGCTCGCCGGCACGGTGGCCACCCGGCCGCGCCGGGCGGCGTCCTCCATCACGCCTTGGTCGACGTTGATCTTCGGCAGTCCCGCCCAGACCTCGCCCAGCACGCGGTCCCGGTCGGGGCCGTCCCACGCCGCGACGATCCGCCCGAGGCCGGCCGACAGGTCGGGCTGCTGTCGCTGCAGCTCGGCGAGAAATGCGTCGGTGCGCCAGACGAACATCGATGCATTCCACAGGTAGTCGCCATCGGCGACGTAGCGCTCCGCCGTCGCAGCCGACGGCTTCTCCTTGAACTCCTCGGCGTGATAGGCCGTGCGGGCACCGGGGTCACCGGTCGGGCCGTCGATCGGGTCGCCCCGGCGGAGGTAGCCGTACCCGGTCTCCGGCCCGGTCGGCCGCAGGCCGACCGTGACCAGATAGCCGGCCGCCGCCGCGCCGGCAGCTGCCCGCACGGCGGCCTCGAACGCCGCCCGGTCACGCACCAGGTGATCGGCCGCGAAGGACCCCATCACGGCGTCCGGATCGCGGCGGTGGATCAGCGCCGCGGCCAGCCCGATCGCCGGTGCCGAATCCCGCGGTCCCGGTTCGACCAGCAGGTTCGGGCCCGGTACGTCGGGGAGTTGGCCGGCGATCGCCCGCACGTGCGCGGCGCCGGTCACGACATAGATCCGATCCTGCGGTGCGAGCGGGCCGAGCCGGTCGATCGTCGCCCGCAGCAGCGAGCGGCCGCCGCCGAGGTCCAGCAGGAATTTGGGATGGCTCGCCCGCGACATCGGCCACAGGCGGGTGCCACTGCCGCCGGCCGGGATCACGGCGTAGAAGTGCGAATCGCTCACCAGGCCGACCCTAGGACACCGGTGCGGCAAATCCCGTACATGCGGTCTCCTTGCGGCTAGCCTGATTCTCGCAAGAGCGCGGCCGAATCGACGGCCGGGGGCGGTGCTTTGCGAACGAGGGCGTGACCATGACACGGGATGACGAAGCAGACCAGCCGGGGGACGAACGTGCCCGACCCGGATCCGGCGGCAGCACCGGCGCGAAAGACGCCGGCACCTCCAAGCAGGACGTCGCCCCACCCGATCTCGCCGACGAAGACGTCGACCCACACCATCTCGCCGACGAAGACGTCGACGATGACCTGAATCTCGACGACGCCCCCGGCAGCGCGCAGCGACCCGTCCGTCACGACGACGAGGCCGAGGAGGTGCTGCACTTCCCCGAGTCCGGCGAAACCACGAACGACGTGACGGCCGGCCAGTACGACGATCACGCCGGCGATCGCGCCGAAGCGGCGACCGCTGCGCACCCGGCGGCCGCCGGTACCCCGGGCACCGGCCCGACCGAGGGGGTGCCGCCGCCGCGGACCGACCCGCAGACCGACCCGCAGACCGCGACACAGACCGACCGATCGGTCCCGACCGGCCGGTTCGACGGTGCCGACGGTGCCGACGGTGCCGACGGTGCCGACGACGACTACTACCCGCCGCTGTCGCCGACCGAGGCCATCGAGGCCTACGAACCGCCCGTGTCGGCGGCCGGTCGGCCGCCCGGCGCCCGCCGCCCGCCGTTGCTCGTCTGGCTGATCACCGGCGCCTTCGTCGCCATCCTGACGATGTGCACCTTCCTCTACCCGGCGATGGCGGGCTACGGCGAAACTGCCCACACCGACCTCGTCTACAGCTTCTACAACGGCAATGCCTTCTACGGCCCGGGCGACCGGGTCATCTCCGCGGGAGTCCAGGACGCGCCGCAGGGCACCTTCCCACCGAGCCAGCCGCTCGCCGACGCCGCCGTGACGCCGCGCGGTCAGCGCACGTCCTTCGACGACGCCGGCGGCGACCGGGCCGGCACCGGGCACATCGCGAACAACAAGGTCGAGCATCCACCGCTGTACTACCTGATGGGCGCCGGGCTGCTGAGACTCTTCCCGCACGGCGGCGACCTGCCGTATGACCGGGTGGTGGCCTACCTGCGCTACCTGTCCATCCTGTTCCTCGCGCCGCTCCCGCTGCTCGCCTGGGCCACGGCGCGGGCACTGGTCGGCAACGGCGCCGCGGCGGTCACCGCATCGGCGCTGCCACTCGCGATCCCCGGACTCGCCCGGGTCGGCTCCTCGGTGACCAACGAGTCCCTGCTCATCGTGCTGACCGCGAGCGTGCTCTTCGTCCTCGCCCGCGTCGTCGGCGGTGACCTGCGGCGCGGCACGGGTGTCCTGGTCGGTGTCCTCACCGGGCTCGCCTGCCTCACCCAGGGATTCGCGCTCGTGCTGCCCGTCGTCGTGATTGCGGCGTACGCCGTCGCGGCGATCCGGCACCGCAGATCCGGCTGGGGCCCGCTGCTCATCGCCGGCGTCGTCACCGCGCTCGTATCGGGCTGGTGGTGGGTCCGCAACGTCGTGAAGTTCCATACCATCCAGCCGGGCGGCCCCGGCTCCGCCGCCGCCCGAGCGGCCCGGGGCCCGGCCGATGGCGGCCACAACTTCGCGCAGTACGCCCACGACTTCTTCGTCGTACTCGGGTGGCGCATGTGGGGGGGAATCGGGCTGCCGGAGGACCCCCGGTTCTCGCTGCCGCTCGCCCGGACCTGGGTCGGGATCGTGCTCGTCGGCGTGCTGCTCGCGCTGGGCTTCGGCGTCCGCGGCCGGTTCGGCCGGGCGAGCGCGCTCGTCCTGCTGCTGCCGGCCCTGCTCACCGTCGCACTGATCTTCCTCGAGGGACGGCCCGACTTCGAGTTCAACGCCTACCTGCCCTACGCCCAGGGCCGGTACCTCTACCCGGCCATCACCGGGCTGGCGGTGCTTCTCGGCGTCGGGCTGGCCAGGCTCTTCGGAGAGCGCGCCACCCGCT
>JBPCOR010000371.1:0-12584 GCA_051000035.1 Mycobacteriales bacterium
CAGCTGCGGTAACAGCTCAGGGAACTGTGGCCAGTAGGCACCAAGCCCCCCGGCGACCAGACCGACGACCGGCCGCGAGGGGCGGGCCAGCGAGCGGTGCGGCGCCGCGGCCGGGGCCGCAGATTCCGGCCGTTGCTCGGCGCTCACCGGAGGAACGCCGCAGCGACCCCGGCATCGACCGGCACGTGCATCCAGAGGGTGTAGCGCAGCTCAGGACCGCACAGTACGAATACGGCGTTGGCCACATGCTCGGGCAACACCTCACGCTTCAGTAGCGTGCGCTGGGCGTAGTAGGCGCCGAGATTCTCCTCCTCGACGCCGTACACCGCGGCGCGCTGCGCCCCCCAGCCGCCCGCGAAGATGCCCGAGCCGCGGACGACGCCGTCGGGGTTGATGCCGTTGACGCGGATACCGTGCTCGCCGAGCTCGGCCGCGATGAGCCGCACCTGATGGGCCTGGTCGGCCTTCGTCGCGCCGTAGGCGACATTGTTCGGTCCGGCGAAGACGGCGTTCTTGCTCGCGATGTAGACGATGTCGCCGCCGAGCGCCTGGGCGATCATGATCCGGGCCGCCGCCTGGCTGACGAGGAACGATCCGGTCGCCATCACGGCGTGCTGGCGGTCCCAGTCCTCGATCGTGGTCTCGAGGAGGCTCTTGGAGATGGAAAGGCCGGCATTGTTCACGACCAGGTCGACCCCGCCGAACGCGATCGTGGCTTCCGCCAGCGCCGCCGCGACCTGCTCGGCGGAGGAGACGTCGACGGCGACCGCGGTGACGCGGTCCGGGCCGCCGATGGACGTCGCCACCGTGGCGGCGCTCGCTGCGTCCCGGTCGGCCACCACCACGCACGCGCCTTCGGCCGACAGGCGCCGCGCCGTGGCCGCGCCGATCCCGGACCCGCCGCCGGTGACGAATGCGATCCGGGTGGCGAGCGGTTTCGGTGCCGGCAACCGGCGTAGCTTCTGCTCCTCGAGCTCCCAGTACTCGATGCGGAACTTCTCTCCCTCGGAGATCGGCCGGTAGCTGGAGACCGACTCGGCGCCGCGCATGACGTTGATGGCATTGAGGTAGAACTCGCCGGCGACCCGCGCTGTCTGCTTGTCCCGTCCGAAGCTGAACATCCCGACACCGGGCACCAGCACGATCGCCGGGTCCGCACCGCGCATGGGCGGGGACATCGCGGTCGCGTAGCGCCGGTAATAGGCCTGGTACTGCTCCCGGTAGGAGGCGTGCAGCTCGCGGAGCCGAAGAGCAACCCGCTCCAGCGAGGAATCGCCGGGCAGGTCGAGGACCATCGGCCGCACCTTGGTGCGCAGGAAGTGGTCCGGGCAGGACGTCCCGAGGGCCGCGAGCTCGGGCAGGCGCTCGCGCGAGAGGAAGTCCAGCACCACGTCGGAATCGGTGAAATGGCCGAGCTGGCGGGTATCTGTGCTCGCCATCCCGCGCAGGATCGGGAACAGCCCGGCGGCCCGGGACCGGCGGGCCCGGGCGTCTAGCGGACGTGCGGCCTCGACGATCGGCCCGAACGGGTCCGGCCGGCCGTGCTCGGTGAGGAAGCTCTCGGCCGTCCGGATGATCTCCACCGAGCGCGCCTCGCACTCCGCGCTGGTCGCGCCCCAGGCCGTAATGCCGTGGCCGCCGAGGATGCAGCCGACAGCCTCGGGCTGGTCCCGCTGGATCGCCGCGATGTCCAACCCGAGCTGGAAGCCCGGCCGCCGCCACGGGATCCACCCGACTCGATCGCCGAAGCACTCCCGGGTCAGCGCCGCACCGTCCGCTGCGGTTGCCAGCGCGATACCCGCGTCGGGATGCAGGTGGTCGACGTGCGCGGATTCGACCAGGCCGTGCATGGCGGTGTCGATCGACGGCGCCGCGCCGCCCCTGCCGTGCAGGCAGAAGTCGAACGCACCGACCATCTCGTCCTCGCGCTCGGCGCCCGGATAGACATTGATGAGGGCCCGCAGGCGATCCAGACGAAGCGCGGCGAGGCCGCCCGCGGACAGCGTTGCGAGGTCACCGCCGGAGCCCTTCACCCACAGCACCTCGGTGTCGGTCGCCGTCACCGGATCGGTCACCGTCGCCTTCACCGACGTGTTGCCGCCGGCGTAGTTGGTGTTGCGCGGGTCCGACCCGAGCCGGTGCGAACGCTCCAGGAGCTGCTGAACCTCGACCGGAGGGGTATCCGCCACGTTCACGCCCCCCATCCGGCCCCCTGGCCATCGGCTCGCTCCGCCACGATGCGCTGCTCGTAACCGCAACGGTGGTAGGCCGCGATCGGGTCAGGGTCGAGCCCCATCTGCTCGCGCAGCTCGGCGAGCAGCGGACGGACGTCGGTGTTGTAGGCGTCGAGCAGCACCTGATTGGCCTGCAACACGTCGCCGTCGCCTTGAGCGGCCCGCAGGGCGTCCCGATCGATCAGCAATGCCTTCGCGGTGGCCTCCTGTACGTGCATCACCGAACGAATCTCGGCGGAGATCTTCGGCTCGATATTGTGGCACTGGTCAAGCATGAATGCCACGCCGGACTCGGGAACGTGCGCTCCGGCGGCGGCGATCTCGGACATGATGCGGAACAGCTGAAACGGATCGGCCGTACCCACCATGAGGTCGTCGTCGGCGTAGAACCGGCTGTTGAAATGAAACCCGCCGAGCCGACCCGCGCGGATCAGGCCGGCGACGATGAACTCGATGTTGGTGCCCGGGGCGTGATGGCCGGTGTCGACCAGGACCTGGGCGCGGTCGCCCAACGCCTGGCAGTGCAGTAACGAGGTCCCCCAGTCGGGCACGTCCATTGTGTAGAACCCCGGCTCGAAGAACTTGTACTCCAGGAGCATGCGCATCTCGGGGGGCATCGCGGCGTACGTCTCCCGCAGCGCGGCGGCGAGCCGGTCCTGGCGGGCCCGGATGTCGTCCTGACCGGGGAAGTTCGTCCCGTCGGCGAACCACAGGCTCAGCAGCGTCGACCGGGTGGCGGACCCGATCTCGACGCACTCGAGCAGGTGGTCCGTCGCCTTGCGTCGCACCCTCGGGTCGGGGCTGCAGACGCTGCCGAGTCGGTACTCCGGCTCCTGGAACACATTCGGGTTGATGGCCCCGATTCGAACGCCGTGGTCGGTCGCGTGCTTGGCAAGCTTTTCATAGTCATCGACACGGTCCCAGGGAATGTGGATCGCCACCGACGGGGCGACGCCGGTGAACCGGTGCACCTGCGCTGCGTCCTCGATCTTTTCAAACGGCGTCCGCGCGACGCCCTGCGTCGTGAATACCTTGAATCGTGTCCCGGAGTTGCCGAATGCCCAGGACGGAGTCTCGATCTGCTGCCGGCGCAGGACTCCCCGGATGTCATTCGCGTCCGTCATCGTCGCCCGCCCTCGTCGTCAAGAATTGGCCGCGCGGTGCTGACCGCCGGAAGTGACCTGACTGGTCAATCATCGCTTGTCCCGACGGTCGAGGCGACTGCCCACGATCCGGGGTCGATGCGCAGGTGGGCCTTGCCGGCTGAGATGGACAGCAGCTCCACGCTCGGGTGCTGGTCGACCGCAGAGCCGTCGACGGTGATGTCGCTGACGCCGGTCGCCGGCAGCCGGAGCTCGGCCGGGCGGCCCGGGGGAATCTGCACCTGACCACCGACCCCCGTGCCGTCGCGCCGCCAGTCCACCGCCACCAGCCCGCGGGCCGAGTCGAAACTGGCCGTGACCCAGTCCAGGCGGGGGCCGAGACGGGGTTCGATGAGCAGGTCGCGGTAGGCGACGGAGTCCGGTGCCTGGTCGATTCCCGCCACCGACCGCCACAACCACTCCCCGACCGAGCCCAACGAGTAGTGGTTGAAGGAGTTCATCTCGGTGGACTGGAAACCGCGCTCCTGCGTCCAGCCGTCCCAGCGTTCCCAGATCGTGGTGGCGCCGCTGCGGATCGAGTAGCCCCACGACGGGAACTCCTCCTGATGGAGCAGCCGGAAGGCCAGGTCGTCGCGGCCGCCGGCCGTCAACACCGGGCACAGCAGCGGAACCCCGACGAATCCGGTGGTGAGCCGCGCGTCGCGCGACTCGAGGTCACGGCACAGCTGGTCGAATGCGGCCGGGCGGAGCTGCTCGGGAATGAGATCCCACGCCAGCGACATGAGCTGGGCGGTCTGCGTACCCCCACCGATGGCACCGTCGGGTTTGGCGAAGGCGGCCGCGAATGCGGCCCTGATCGTGCCGGCGAGATCGGCGTAGCGGGCGGCATCGTCGTCGCGGCCGAGCGCGGCCGCCGTCTCGGCCACGAGTGTCGCTGACCGGGCGAAGTACGCGATCGCTACCACGTCGCGGGGCGTGTCCGCGTCGACCTGCAGCCAGTCGCCGTAGCCGTTGCCCGTCGCATGCCGCCAGATCAGGTCCGGGTTGTGGCGCTCGACGTGATCGACCCACGCTCGCATGGACGGGAATGACCGCTCCAGCAGCCTTCGGTCGCCGTACACGCGCCACAGGTGGTGCGGGATGACCACGCCGCCGTCGCCCCATGCCGGCGCACCCTCCCGATCGAGGATGAGCAGCGGCGCCACGTCGGGAAATGCCCCGTCCGCGTCCTGGCCGTCGACGACATCGAGCAGCCAGCGGTTCATGAACGCTGCCAGGTCGGCGTTGTAGCACGCCGTCGGGGAGAATATCTGGGCATCCGCCGTCCAGCCGAGGCGCTCGTCGCGCTGCGGGCAGTCGGTCGGGACGCTCACGTAGTTGCCGCGCTGACCCCAGCGGATGTTGCTGATCAGCTGCTCGACCAGCGGGTCGGAGCAGTGCAGCTCGCCGACCATCGGGGTGTCGCTGTGCACCACCCTCGCGGTCAGGTCCGCGGCCGACAGCTCCGCTGGGTGCCCGCGCACCTCCACGTAGCGGAAGCCGTGCGTGGTGAAGGCCGGCTCGAAGTGCTCGGCGCCGGGGCCGTCCAGGACGACGGAGTCCGTGGCCGCGGCCGAACGCAGGTTGGCGGTGTAGAGCTCGCCGTCGTCGGTCGTCTCCCCGTGCCGCAACGTGACCCGCGTCCCCGCCGGGAGGCCCGCCAGCCGCATCCGAACCCATCCGACCACGTTCTGGCCGAAGTCCACGAGCTGATGCCCGGACGGCGTGCGCGTCACGGTGCGGGCCCGTACATCCTCGGTCACCCGCACCGGATCGTCGATCTGGCCGACCAGCGTCGATACGTCGTCGCCCGCGACCAGGGCGGCGGCCCAGGAGGAGTCGTCGAAGCCCGGTCGGTCCCAGCCCGGCGTGGCCAGCCGCTGATCGTGCGTCTCCCCCGCCAACAGGTCGGCCGACCGGATCACACCGGGCGACTCGGTCCAGTGCTCGTCAGAGATCACGACCGTCCGCCCGGCGCCGGGTCCGTCGATGTGCAGCTGCGCAAGGAACTCCGGGTAGCGGCCGTAGTGGTTCGCCCGCTGGCGCGGGTCGAACCCGATGTAGCCGGACCACCAGCCGTCGCACACGACCGCACCGAGCACGTTGACGCCGGCCACCAGCAGGTCGGTGATGTCATACGTCTGGTACTGCAACCGATGCCGGTAGTCGGTCCAGCCGGGGGTCAGCTCGTCCGCACCGACGCGGGTCCCGTTGACCCGCAGCTGGTAGACACCGCGGGCGGTGACGTAGGCGCGGGCGCTGGCAGGCCGGTCGGCCAACTCGAACTCGCGGCGGAACTGGCAGGGCGGGGAGACCCACAGATTGCCCTCGGTCAGCTCGCTGTCGCTGGGCGGGTCGACCGGCGGCATGCTCCGCGGATCCCGGCGTACCCATCGCGCCTGCCAGGCAGCCGGCGTCAACAACCCGGTCTCGAACCAGCTCCGCTCCGGCGCCGCGTTGACGCCGTGCTGGTCACGAACCTCGAGCTGCCAGTCATAACGGGTACCTGCCTGCAGATCCTCACCCTGGTAGGCGATGCCCGCGGCAGGACAATCGCTGTCGACCCACCCCGAGTCCCAGCGCACTGCGCCGCCGGTCGCCTCCTGCACCCGCAGCCGGAAGGCGTGCTGCCGCAGGCCGGGGCCGTCCGCAGCGAGCTTCCAGGTGAACAGCGGACGGGTCTCGTCGATGCCCAGTGGGGTGCGGCGGTGCTCGCAGCGCAGGGCGTATGGCGTGAGGTTCATCCGGAATCTTCCTCGAGGGTGCGTGCCGGGCGGCGGGCATCGGTCGTGGGTGGACCCGTCACAGCTTTACGCCTCCGTCGGTGACACCTGCGATGAAGTAGCGCATCGAGATTCCGACCAGCAGGAACAGCGGTAGCAGCGAGATCACGTACGCCGCGAATACCGAACCCCCGCCGGTCCCCGCGATCCCGAGCGTGCTGACGTACTCCTGCAGGCCGGCGGAGATCGTGAAGCGGTGGTAGTCCTGCAGCACGATCTCCGGCCAGATGTAGTCACCCCACACAGTGATCGTCATGAGGATCGCGCCGGTGAGGATGATGGGCCGCGTCAAGGGCGCGACGATCCTCATCAACACCTGGTACTCCTTCGCGCCGTCTATGCGGGCGCTCTCCAGAAGTTCGTCGGGTATCTGCTCGAAAAAGCCTCGGAACAGCAGCACCAGCAGAGGTTGTGAGCTTGCGGCGTACGGCAGGATCAGCGCCCACCAGCTGTCGTAGAGCCCGAGGGACTTGATCATCAGGAACAGCGGAATGATCGTCAGCGTGGACGGGATCATCAGCAGGCTGACGTAGGCCATGAACACGATCGACTTGCCCCGGAATCGCGCCTGCGCGAACGCGTAGGCACCGAGGAGAGCCGCGGCCACGCCGATCAGGATTGCCGCCGCGGCAATGATGACGGTGTTGCGGAGCGGGACGTCGATGCCGTGCCACGCCTGCACGTAATTCTGGCCCTCGAACTGGGTGAACAGTGCGAACACCCCGCCGTTCGCCAGCTCGGCACCGGACTTCAACGAGTTCGAGAGGACGAAGATGATCGGAAAGTAGGTGAGACCGACGATGACGAGGCCGGCAGCGACCGTCACCGCCGTCAGCCCCGTATTGCGCCGACCCGGTGTGCGAATTGCCTGCGTCATCTGCCGGCGGCCTTATTTCGGTGGGGTGAAGGCGATGTGGTTCTGGGTGGCGTAGGCCTTCGCGCCCGAGACCAGGAGTGCGTCCCACTGCGTGGAGAACGACGAGAAGCTCACCCCGCCGGCGAGCAGCTGGCTCAGCAGCCGCAGTCCGGTGTTGGTGGTGTTGGTCGACAGCACGTCGTCCAGAGCGATGTCCACGACGATCGGAGGCGCCTTGGCCGGAACCAGCGAGGCCAGGCCGGAGACGTCTGGCACCGGAGCGCCCTTCACGGTCGGGATGTAGGAGCCACCCTGGCCCCAGTCCTTGATCTCCGCGCCGATGTGCTCGGGAGTGAAGAGCCAGGCCATGAAGTCCATGACCGTGTCGGTCTTGGCCGTGGTCATGGACTTGTCGGCCTTCTGCGAGGTGATGGACCATTGGCCGGCCCCGTTCGGACCGCCGATGACGCCCTTCGTGCTCACCCCCGCCGAGTACTGCGACGTCTGCTTCGTAATCGGCGGCTCGGCGAACAGCCCGTACTTGCCGGAGAAACCGGCCGAGTCCAGTTGCGGGATGAACCAACTGCCGCCCCAGATCATCGCGACCTTGCCCTGCACGAACGCAGGTTGGGGTGACAGCGGCGGGCTGACGGTATTGGGAGTCGAGCAGGCGTCGTAGCTGCTGCCGGCCTTCGACAGGTACGGCTGGAGGTCATCCAACGTCTTCCAGATCTGCGCGTACGCGGGGTTCTTCATGCTGATGACGCCTTTTTCGATACCCGCCACCACGTCTTTGCCGCTCGTCACCTGCGACTTGTCGACCAGGAACTTGTCCAGGGAGTTGGACAGGAACTGGGTGGAGGCCAGCCGCTCGTACCAGGAGGGGTTACAGGGACCGCCCGATCCGAACATCAGCGGTGTGTAGCCGGCGCTCTTCAGCTTCGCCAGGTCCCCGGTGAGCTCCATCCAGGTGCTCGGCGGCCCGCTGATTCCGGCCTTGGTGAACGCGGCCTTGCTGTAGTAGAAGGCCGTCTCCACATTGGATCCGAGCAGGATCTGCATCGACCCGTCCGGTGACGTCATGTACGGGATGGTCGCCTTGGTGAACAGGTCGAGCCATTTCTTGTTTCCCGAGACGTAGGGGTTGGGCTTGTTCAGCCACGGCCGGAGGTCCTGCAGGATGCCCTTGGGGATGGACCCGGACAGCAACGGGTTGTACTGCTGCCAGATGATGTCCGACGCGGAGCCACCGGCGGCCTGTGTGGTCAAGGTGGCATTCGCCGTCGTGATCGACGACGTCGGGTTGGGCTGCCACTGGATGCTGACATTGGGATGCTTCTGCTCATACTGCTGCGTGAGCTGCTCCAGGCTGGCGTTCTGCTTCGAGCTGATCTCGCCGGTGAGCGGCGGCAGCACCGCCCGGATCAGGACCTTGTCGCCCGATCCCCCGCTCTGCGAGCCGCTCGATCCGCAACCGGCGGCCACGAGCGCTGACACCGCCATCACGACCGGGATACCCAGCAACCTCTTCCGAGGAGCCAACATGTCGATCCTCTCCTCGGGCCTTCCGCCCGATTGGTCCGGTGGTGCCTGTGTGGAAAAGCGATCAGGTGCGCGGACGAAGCGCGCGCATGACGATGAGGGTGAAGATCAACATGGCCAGGAAAAGCAGCGTCCCGATCGCCATTCCGTAGCCGTATTGACTGTTCTGGAACGCTGACTGGTACATGTCCAGCGCCGGCACCAGCGTTGCGTTCCCCGGCCCGCCGTTGGTCAGCAGCAGGATCGGGATGAAGTTCTGCACGGCGTAGACACCCGACAACACGACCACGATGCGGAACTGGGGCATCAGCATCGGGATGTCGATCGAGAAGACCCGCCGGATCCATCGGACGCCGTCGAGCATGCTCGCCTCGGTGATCTCCCTGGGCAGGTTCTGCACACCGCCGAGGAAGATCAGGAAACCCAGATTCGAGACCCACGGGAAGCCGATGAGAAGTATGGAGATGAGGGCCAGGTGGTTGTCGGTCAGCCAGTTGGGCTGGGGCAGCCCGACACCTCCGAAGATCTGGTTGATGAGCCCGTCGGTGGGATTGAGCAGGTAGGCCCACACGTCGATCAGGACGATGGGGGGTAGCACGATCGGAAGCGTCAGCAGGTACTTCGCAATCGTGCTGGCCCGCTTGGGCAGGTGGCACACGACCTCGGCGGCGACAAACTGTGAGACGAGCGTGATCAGCACGGTCCCCAGGACCAGGAGCACCAGGTTGCGAGCTTCCGGGCTGAAGGTCGGGGACCTGACGTACTGCTTGAACTGCGACGTGCCGACATAGGTCGGGCTGGAGAACCCATTGTTGGCGTAGAAGCCGCCGATGAGGCTCTTGACCGCGGGATAGTAGGCAAAGATCCCGATCAGCAGCAGGCTCGGCAGGAACAGGACGGGAATCACCCTTCGGCCGACCCGCCGGCGGTGACGGTGCACCGCCGACGCAGCGGCTTCGTGGTTGCGCCCCGAACCACCCGACCCGGCGGTCGCTCCGGTCGTCGGCTCCCCTCGCCGGGCCGGGCCGGCGCCGGTGTCGCTCGCCTCCGCGGTCAACGATCGCGCGGGCCGCCCTCCTGCCCCCTCAGGCGCCACGCTCGGCTCCTGTCCTCGGCCGGCCGGTCGCTGCGATGATCGGCCGCGGCGCGCGCGAATCCCCGCTGACGCACGGCTTCGGCGGCGAGGCAACCCGTCCACCTCGCCGACCGCTCAGCGCAACCATGTCATTGCCGCGCCCTCCCGACGCCACCCGTGAATCGTTTCAAACCGCTGTGACGTAGATCACATTTCTGCCGAGAAATGAAACTGTCACATGCGCCTTTTTCGCTGTCAAGGCCGATCCGCCCGACGAAGCCGTCCTTTCACGCGCTGTAACGCCGCAGCCGCACCGGTCCCAACAGACCGTGTCGCGCCTGCCCACGACCCACGGCCGGCGTGGGCGATGCGTCGTCGAGGTAGCCCGCCAGCGTGCCGCGGACGATCACCTGCAGCTCGTTTCGTCCCGCTCGCAGGTACGCCGTCACGTCGGCGCAATAGGGGCTCCAGATCACGGTCGCGGCAAGCGTGCCGTTGACCCGCACCTCGGTGCTGCCCCGCACCTCCCCGAGGTCGAGGATGACGATCTCGCCCGGACAGACCGGGTCGACCTCGAGCACGCGCCGGTAGGAGACGAACCCACCCAGCGCGCGAAGCCCGAGCGTCTCCCAGTCGGCCAGCGGGCCGCGCACCGGCGCGGTCACGACCTGCACCGGCCCCCGCAGCAGGCCGCCGGCACGCTCACCGCCGGCGGCGTCGAATCGCAGTGCCACGGTGCAGCCGGCCGGAAGTGGATCGTCGAAGCTGAGCACGCCGTCCCGCGGTGTGATGCGCCAGCCGTCGACGTAGGCGTCGAAGGGCAGTTCGGTGGGAACACGCAATTCCGTCGCGCCCACCGGACCGGGGAAGCGGAGCCACTCCGTACGCAGCCCGTCGTCCCACGCGTCCGGCACCAGATCGAGCACGATGCCGCCGGATGCCGAGGCCGGGTCCAGCCAGGCGGCCCGGGGCAGCGGGTGCGGGCGGGCGCGGAGGCACACCCAGCGGGGATCGAGCCACTGCTCGCGGCGCATCCGCACCGGCACGCTCGCCCCGTCGCGGGTGCACGTCCATCGCAGGTCCGTGAGCAGGCCGAGCCCGCCGTCGTGGGCAGGAAGGCTGTCGACGAGAGCGGCGGCGACACCACCGGGGTCGTCGATGCGCAGCACCATCTCGTTGCGGCCCAGTCGGATCCATGGCGTCAGGTCGTAGGGCATCACCTGCGGGCGGCGCCGGGCCCAGTAGGGCTCGAACGCCCCCTGACGGCCGATCTCGGTGCCGTTGACCAGGATGGAGCACGCGCCTTCCGTCGCGACCTGCACCCCCGCCCGCTCGGGCGCCGAGGACACGTCGAAGCTGCCCACGAAGGACACCGTGCCGGCCGACCCGGCGCCGTCGGCTGGCTGCAGCCACTCCGGTCGGCGGAATGCCGCTGTGTCGGTCACGACGGCGAACGTCGCCCGGAGCTCTCGCTCGGACTCGGCGTCGATGCGACCGACGGTCCCGGCTCGCAGCCAGACCTCGATCTCGATGCGGCGCGGCCCGTCGGGCACCGCCGAGATGGTCCAGTACCCCGAGCCCGCCCTGCCGGCCGGCGATCCGTCCAGGAATACCCTGCGGTCGGCGTCGGCGCCGAGCACCAGGCTGCGGCCGCGGCCGTCGGGAAGGCCGACGGACGCAGCGAAGGCCACCCAGTCACCGTCGCCGACGTCCTCCCAGCGCAGGAACTCCTCCGGCACCAGCCCCTTCGGCCCGAGGCTGGTGAAATGCAACGGATCCTTGCGGATGCCCCGGGACAGCGAGAACTCGAAGGGCTTCCAGCCACCGCCGTCGCCGTGGGAGGGGGCGTCACACGTCGACTGGGGACCTTTCACCCGCACATGCGGCCCGTAGCTGGCAAGGGTCGGCTCCCAGCCGCTGGCCGGCGGTTGCGGTGCGGCCGGCGCCGCGGTGGCGTGCTCCATCCGCCACACCTCGATGGGCAGCGTGTCCTTGATCTGCGGGTCGCCGAGGTCGGCCCACCGGTTGTCGAGGGTCGACTGCGCGTCGAGCTCCCAACCGTCGTCCAGCGCGATCGCCGTCGACGGCCCCTGCGCATCGACTCGGGTCGCATCCGGAAGGTCGGTGGCAAGCACGACCACCGACATCGACCCGTCGGCGAAGGGAACGTCGAGCCGGAGCACACCGTCGCGTGTCTGCTCGACCTCGAGCTGCACCCGGTCGCCCGATCGCGGGTCCCACCGCTGGGCGCGGTACCCGGCAGCTCCGGTGACCCGCAGGTGGGCCCGCCGGTCACCGACGGGCCGGAACTCATAGCCGCGCTCGGAATAGCCCTTCCAGTAGCCCTTCCAGGTGAAGCGTCCGGCGAGCCGGTCGGCGTGCGTGTGCCCGTCCAGATGGGGCATGCGGGTGCCGGTGCTGTCGTCGTGCGCGACGAGCAGCAGCACCAGCGTGTCGCCGTACCGCCGGAGCATGTACGGCACGTCGGCGTCCACCGAGATCGGGCCGCGAACGAGCTGGGCCGGTAGATCGGCCGCGTCGGGCACGATCCGGATCCGGCTGGCGCGCACGGCCGCCCGAAACTCCTCGGCGCCACGTGGATCCGGTCCGACGAACCGGTCCGGCGCGGCGACAACGCAAATCACCGTCGCCCCGGCCGCGGCGAAGCGCGCGAGCCGGCCGGCCAGGCGGTTGTCCAGCGTCGACATGCCCGGCAGCACGACGTCGCGGAAAGACCCGCCGGCGACGTGCCATTCGGTCCCGTTCACGTCACCGTCGAGCAGCGTCGCCTCGTCCAGGATCTCGTAATCGTGCCCGGCCCGATCGAGCACGCCGGCGTGCTCGTCGAACCAGCAAGTCGAGCCGTTGGGCTCGTTGTAGGCGTCCGACACGAGCCGCACGCGGCGGCAGGGGCCAGCGGGCGAAAGATCGGTACGGACCGCCGTGGTCGGG
>JBPCOR010000009.1:0-6083 GCA_051000035.1 Mycobacteriales bacterium
CGGCGTCCGGCGCTTCGGCGCTCGGTTCGGTTTCCCGTCGATACAGTGGGTTGACCAGAGCACGTACACCGGCCTGGTATCCGGGTGGGGTCAGTCGCGCTTTCCGACGTACCGCAGGGGGCAGCCGATATCCGCCAAGGACCGTCCCGCAGCCGACGCAGCACCGGCGCCGGCCAGGGTCGGCGATCCACCCGTCGGGCGCAGCGGTCCAGCGGTCGGCTCGATGGCCGGGCGCATCCGTGGTGTCCTGCAGATTCGCGACTTCCGCTGGCTGTGGTGGTCACTCGCCGCGTCCAGCCTCGGCGACTGGCTCGGCCTGCTCGCGCGTACGGCGATGGCGACCGAGCTCGCGAGCGGTTACACCGCAGCCAATTTCGCGCTCGGCGGAGTCCTGGTCGCCCAGCTGATCCCGGCCGTGCTGCTCGGGCCGATCGCCGGCGTCTTCGCCGACCGCTTCGACCGGCGGCACGTGATGATCTTCTGCGACGTTCTACGCTTCGCGATCTTCGCCTCCATCCCGCTGGTGGGCACCCTCACCTGGCTGTTCGCGGCGTCGTTCCTGATCGAGTGCTTCGGTGTCTTCTGGCGCCCCGCCAAGGAGGCGTCGGTGCCCAACCTGCTGCAGCGCAAGGACCAGCTCGAGCCGGCGAACCAGCTGTCCCTGATCACGACGTACGGCGTCACACCGGTGCTTGCGGCGATCCTGTTCGCCGTGCTGGCCTGGGCGACGCGGACTCTCGGCCTGGTCGTGGGATTCTTCCAGGCCAACCAGGTCGACCTCGCGATGTACCTCAACGCTCTGACGTTCGCGTTCGCCGCGTACACCGTGCTGCGGATCACGTCGATCAGCGGGCCGCGGACCGGCGTCACGGAGCGCCCGCCGAGCCTGGCGCGGCAGATCCGCGAGGGCCTGGCCTTCGTGCGCGGGACGCCGCTGGTCCGCGGTCTCGTCACTGGCATCCTCGGCGCCTTTGCCGCCGGCGGCACCGTGATCGGAACCGGGAAGATCTACGCTGCGAGCCTCGGCGGTGGGAACGCGGCGTACGGCATCCTCTTCGGCGCCCTCTTCGTCGGACTCGGAACCGGCATGGCGGCCGGCCCCCGCATCGCACCGGACCTGTCCCGGCAGCGACTTTTCGGACTGTCGATCATCACCTCGGCCGTCTTCCTGGCGATCCTCTCGGTGATGCCGCATCTGGTCTTTGCGGCCATCGCGATCGTCGCCGTCGGGTTCTTCGCCGGCGTCGCATATCTCGCCGGCATGACGCTGCTCGGCGGCGAGGTCGATGACGAGATTCGCGGCCGGACGTTCGCCTTCGTCCAGTCGATGGTGCAGGTGGTGCTGATCGCGACGCTCGCCACCGTGCCGTTCCTCGTCGGGCTGCTTCGCCAGCACTCCTACCGGCTGGGTCATCTGCACGGCGTCATCGACGGCAGCCGGTTCCTGCTCTTCGCCGGCGGCACCATCGGCGTCGTCGTCGGGATCCTGTCCTACCGGCAACTCGACGACCGCCGTAGCGTTTCCCTGGTGGCCGACTTCGTTTCCGCCGTTCGTGGGGACAGCACGGCGCGACGCCAGCTTGCCAGCGGCGGCATCTTCGTTGCGTTCGAGGGCGGCGAGGGGACCGGCAAGACGACGCAGCTCACCCGTCTCGCCGCGACGCTGCGGGGGGCCGGGCGCGACGTGGTCGAGACGCGCGAACCCGGCGGCACCGACGTCGGCGCCCGCATCCGGGAGATCCTGCTCGCCGGGCCAGCCGACCCGGTATCGCCGCGCGCGGAGGCGCTGCTCTTCGCCGCGGACCGCGCCGATCACGTGGCGGCGGTGATCCGGCCGGCCCTCGACGCGGGCCGAGTGGTGCTCACCGACCGCTATGTCGACTCCTCGCTGGCGTATCAGGGAGCCGGGCGGGTGCTGCCCGTCGAGGACATCCGCCGGCTCTCCCGCTGGGCGACGGACGACCTGCGCCCTGATCTGACGGTGATCCTCGACCTCGACCCGGCGATCGGCCTGCAGCGGGCCGGGCGGCGATCCGCCGCGGACCGGATGGAGGCGGAGTCGCTGCAATTCCACCAGCGCATCCGGGAAGGCTTCCGGCACCTCGTCGAGGCCAACCCGACGCGGTATGCCGTGATCGACGCCGCCGCGGATGCCGACACTGTCGCAGCGCAAGTGCTCGCCCTGGTCGACCCGCTGTTCGCGTCGCCGCGGGATGGCGCCGCGGAGCTGCCGGGCGGCGCCGGCGCGCCACCGGCGGGGGATCTCCCCGTGTCGGACCCGGCGTCGGGCCTCCCCGGGCCGGCACGGTGACCGTCTGGGACGACGTCGTGGGCCAACCGGAGGCGGTGGCTACGCTGACGGCGGCGGCCGGCGCGGCGGCGGCGATCGTGGCCGGTTCGCCCACCCGGCCGGGCGCCATGACGCACGCCTGGCTGTTCACCGGCCCACCGGGTTCCGGCCGGTCGGTGGCCGCTCGCGCGTTCGCGGCCGCGCTGGAATGCGCGAACGGCGGCGACGGCGACTGCGCCCAGTGCCGCACGGTCCGCGCCGGCACCCACGCCGACGTGCACGTGGTGGTGCCCAGCGGGCTGTCCATCGCGGTCAAGGAGATGCGCGAGATCGTGCTGACCGCCGCCCGGCAGCCGCTCGGTGGACGCTGGCACGTGCTGCTCATCGAGGACGCCGACCGGCTCACCGAGCGCGCCGCCAATGCGCTGCTCAAGGCGATCGAGGAGCCGCCCGCCCGCACCGTCTTCCTGCTGTGCGCCCCGTCGTCGCACCCCGACGACATCCCGGTCACGGTCCGGTCCCGGTGCCGGGTGGTGCCAGTCCGCACCCCGCCGCCCGACGCGGTCGCCGACGTCCTGGTCCGCCGCGACGGAAGCGATCCGGAGCTGGCCCGCTGGGCCGCGCGGGCGGCGCAGGGACACGTCGGGCGGGCGCGCTGGCTCGCCCGCGATGCGGACGCCCGCGAGCGGCGGGCCGCCGTACTGGCCATCCCCGCGTCGCTGACCCGGCTGGACCGGTGCCTTGCCGCTGCGGACCAGCTGGTCCGGGCCAGCGAGGAGGAGGCCGCCGCGCGGTCGGCGCTGCTCGACGAGCCCGAACGCGAGGCGCTCGCGCAGTCACTCGGCGCCGGTATGACCCGCGGACATGCCTCCGGGCCGCGCGCGTCGGCCCGCCCGAGCGCGGTGCCGCGCGGCGGTGCCGGCGCGATGAAGGACCTGGAGACCCGGCAGAAGTCGCGGGCGACGCGTACGCAGCGCGATGCGCTGGATCGGGCGCTGGTCGACCTGGCGGCCTTCTTCCGTGACGTGCTCGTCCGGCAGTCCGGCGCCGACGTCGAACCCGCCCATCCCGATTCGGCGGGCGACGTCGCGCGGATCGCCGAGAGACTCTCGCCGACCCAGGCGTTGACCCGGCTGCGCGTGATCCTCGCGTGCCGCGACGCGCTGGAGCAGAACGTCAAGCCCCGGATCGCCGTCGAAGCACTCACCGCGTCCCTTCGGCTACCCTGAGCAACATCGTGGCCGGCAGATGATTGAACTAAACCAGGCGATGGGGCGTACGTCGGTCATGAAGCAGCTGTGGAGCGCCCCCGTTGCGGTGGCCATGATCGTCGGCGTCGCCGCGTGCGGGTCCTCCGGGTCAGGCAGCGGCGGTTCGTCCTCGTCGGCCGCCGACTCGTCCTCGTCGGCGCCCGCGCCGACATCGTCAGCGCCTCCTGCGAAGACCACCTCGTCGAAGCCGGCGCCCCCGACATCCTCGTCCCCACCCGCGTCGACGAGCTCCAAACCGAAACCAACCACCTCCTCACGGAGTTCGATGCCCTCGATGTCGCACAGCTCGATGTCGACGCCGCCGAGCAGCGCGCCGGCGAGTTCGTCCGGCGGGTCGTCCAACTCCGCGGCCACGGTCACCATTTCGAACTACATGTACCAATCCCCGTCGTCAGTGGCGCCCGGCGCCATGATCACGGTGAAGAACGAGGACGGAGCCGCGCACACGGTCACCGATGCCGATGGCGGCACGTTCGACGTCAACGTCGATGCGAACAAGACGGCGACCTTCACGGCTCCCTCCAAGCCGGGCACCTACAACATCATGTGCAAGTACCACCCGTTCATGCACGGCACCCTGGTCGTGAAGTAGATGACAACCGCGGCCGTCTCGCCCGCCGTACGCCCCGGAATCGCGCGCCGCGGACTGGAGATCCTGCTCCGGGTTATCACCGCCGCTGGGCTTGCCGTCGATGCCTATGTGCACGTGGATCTTGCCGGCATCTACGGGAACAACCCGACGGGCAAGATCAACGAAGGCACGCTGTTCCTGATCGAGGCCGGTGTCGCGTCATTTGCCGCATTGCTCGTGCTGGTGACCGGTCGTCGGACCGCCTATGCATTCGCCTTCCTCGTCGCCGCGAGTGCCTTTGCCGCCGTGATGTTAAACCGCTATAACATGCACGTGCCGACGCTCGGGTTCCTGCCGAACATGTATGACGGGACCTGGTCCACGAAGAAGGCCCTCAGCGCGGTCGCCGAGGGTGTCGCCCTCGTCGCGGCGGCGCTCGGCGTCATGGTGGCCTGGTCGCATCGCAAAGAGGTTGTCGCCGTCTCCGACACCCGCTAGGCCATGCGCGGGGGGACGCTGCCCACCCGCGATCTAGGCTTGGCCCTCATGGGCATGATCTGCGCTGTCAGCTTCACCCGCTACGGGCGGCTCTACTACGCCGACCCCGGAGCCATCTCGCCGTCGGTGGGCGATCGGGTGCTGATGCCCACCGACGACGGGGCTGAGGTCGCCGAGTGCATGTGGGCGCCGCAGTGGAGCAGCGACGACGTCGGCGGGTTGCCGAGGCTGGTCGGATTCGCCGACGATGCATCCCTCGAACGTGATGCGCTGTTACGCCGCCGTAAGGCCGAGGCGAAACTCGCCGCCAAGACCCTGATCCGCGAGCACGACCTGCCGATGAAGGTGGTCGCGACCGATCACAATCCCGAGCACAACCGCACCACGATCTATTTCTCGGCGCCGCACCGCGTCGACTTCCGGTCGCTCGTGCGCGATCTCGGCGCGACGTTGAAATGCCGGGTCGAGTTGCGGCAGCTGTCGGCTCGCGACGAGGCGCGTGCGCAGGGTGGCATCGGCCCGTGCGGGCGCGACCTGTGCGGCGCGACACTCCTCAAGGACTTCGAGCCGGTGTCGGTGCGAATGGCAAAGGACCAGAACCTGCCATTGAATCCGATGCGGATCTCCGGTGCGTGCGGCCGGCTGATGTGTTGCCTGAAATACGAACACCCGCTGTATCAGGAGTTCGCGGCCACGGCACCGGCGATCGGCGCCGCCGTGGACAGCCCCGAAGGCCCGGGCACCGTCGTCGGGCACAACGTGCCGTCGGATTCTGTCGTCGTCCGCCTCAACGACGGCGGGCGGCGCTGCGCGTGCACCAAGGCAAGCGTCTGCGGCTCCCGTCAGGCCTACGACGCGAGCCCGTCCTCGGCAGAGGCGGTGGGCGGGGCGGCGCCGACCGACCGGGCGGACTCGGACTGAGTCCGGCGGCTGGGAGTTCGCGACGCGGGGCTCGTCACCAAAGCCGATGAGCCCGCCGCCGTCGGCGAGCGCGCGGCGCAGGTCCCAGCCCGGTTCACCGCGGCCCGCCGCGAGGTGCTCGTCCGGTTCCCGTCGGCAGTACCCGCCGGCGCCGCGCGACGTACCGCCCCGTTTCGCAGCACCCGCGCTGCCGCGATCGACCGCCCGGTCGAGTTGATCCGTGGCCGATAGACTGCACAGGCTGCTGGTGCTACGCCGGTACGCCGCCTTAGCTCAGTCGGTAGAGCGGCTCACTCGTAATGAGCAGGTCATCGGTTCGATTCCGATAGGCGGCTCCACGCATCACCGCAGGTCAAGGGCTCGCGTCGCGCTCCGATGACCGTCCGAGGGTGATCACATCGCCGCCCCGTGCCCCCGACGTGCCCCCGACCCGCTTCGCCGCATCCCAGAGGTTGGTGTCGATCAGATGCCCGTAGAGGTCCATCGTCATCGACGCCGTCGCGTGCCCGAGCACGCGCTGCACCACCTTCGG
>JBPCOR010000016.1:0-5271 GCA_051000035.1 Mycobacteriales bacterium
CCAGCTGGTTGGGGACCATTTTCACGACGTCGACCCGGTGTTCGGTGAAGGGGGCGGTGGGGGCCGCCGGGTCCGTTGCCGCCTCCCGGTCGAGCAGGTGCAGCGTTCCACCGGTGGACAGCGCCCCCCACACGTTGGTGAGGCCAAGGTCGGCGGCGATCGTCGACACCAGGGCGAACGAGCAGGCACCGTCGGCGATGCCTGGCCCGAGCCGGTCCAGGACCGCGGGCAGGTAGTGCGCGAACTGCCGATGCTCGACAGCAACGCCCTTCGGCGTACCGGTCGACCCCGACGTGAAGATGACGTACGCCAGCGACGAGTCGTCGATCCGGCGCGCCGGCGGGTCGGTGCCGGCCCCGAGCCACGATCCCTCGTCGTCCAGCACCCGACAGACCCGGTCCGAGCCGATCCGGGTCCGCAGTCCGGCCTGGGTCACCACGACGCGGCAGTCGGCGGCACGGAGCATGGCTTCGACCCGCTCGTCGGGATACGCGGGATCCAACGCCACGTAGGCGCCGCCGGCCTTGAGGATGCCCAGCAGGGCGACGGCCAGGTGGATCGACCGCTCGACCAGCACCGCGACGGGGTCCCCGACCGACACCCCGTCGGCGATCAGCCTGTTCGCGACCCGGTTGGCCCGCCGATCCAGCTCCGCGTAGGTCAACGTGCCGTCCGGACCGACCACGGCGGGCGCGTCCGGGGTCTCCCTCGCATGGCGTTCGGCGGCGGTGTGGATCAGCGCCGGGGTCACCGTCGTCGCCGGGCCGCACAGCAGCGGACCGTCGACCGGCGCCAGCGCCACCCCGGCCACCGGGGCGTCGAGGTCGGCGAGGATCCCGGCCAGCAGCGTCTGGTACCAGTGTGCGAACCGCTGCACGCTGCGGTAGTCGAAGAGCTCGCCGCGGAAGGTCAGTCCGCCGCGCAGCGCCGTACCGTCGTCGACGAATCCCAGGTCGAGGTCGAATTTGACCAGGTCACTCGCCGGGTCGACCGGCGTCACGTCGACGCCCGGGAAGGCCGGCCCGGTCGAGCCCGCGTCGACGACGTTGAGGGCGACCTGGAAGATCGGCGTGGCGGTGAGCGACCGCTGCGGGTGCAGCCGGTTGACGACCCGTTCGAACGGCACGTCGGCGTGCGCGTAGGCGCCGAGGGCGGTGTCGCGGACCCGGCGGAGCAGCTCGCGGCCGGTCAGCGGGCCGGACACGTCGGTGCGCATGACCAGGGTGTTGACGAAGCACCCGACGATCGTGTCGGTCCCGCCGTGGTGGCGCCCGGATTCGGGTACACCGACGGCGATGTCGGCCTCGCCCGACAGCCGCGACAGCAGCTCTTGCCAGGCCGCCAGCAGCACCATGAACGGGGTGCCGCCGATCGTCCGGGCGGCCCGGCGGACCGACTCGGTGAGGTCGCCCGGCAGGTCGATCGGGACCTCGCCGCCGGTCCAGGTCGCCACCGTCGGCCGGGCCCGATCCGTCGGCAGTTCCAGGACGGGTTCCAGGCCGGCGAGCCGGTCGGCCCACCAGTCCAGGCCCGCATCGTCCTCGTCGTGCTCGGCGAGCCACGCCGCGTAGTCGGCATATTGCAGCTGCACGTCGGGCAGCGCCGCGGTGAGACCGATCCGGGCGGCGTACAGCGCGGCCAGCTCGCGGGTGATCAGCGTGCGGGACCAGGCGTCGGTGGCGATGTGGTGCAGGGTCAGCGCGAGCACGTGCTCGTCGCCGCCGACCCGGATCAGGGTGGCGCGCAGCGGCGGCTCGGCGTCGAGAGCGAACGCCCGGTCGGCTTCCGCGCGCAGGACGCCGTCCAGGCGTTCGGGCAGGGCGTCGGAGCGGGTGATGGGCACCGAGTCGAGCGGGCCGACCACCAGCTGCGGTACGCCGTCGGTCTCGACCACCGTGCTGCGGAGCACCTGGTGGCGCTCGGCCAGGTCACGGACCGCGGCCAGAAGCGCTTCCCCGTCGACCGGGCCGATCAGCTTGAGCATCACCGGCACGTTGTAGGCGGGGCTGTCCGGGTCGAGCTGGGCGAGGAACCACAGCCGGGCCTGCGCGGGCGACAACGGCGCGCGGTCGGCCGGGTCGGCGCGCGGCGTCAGCCGCCGACCGATGTCACCGGCTGCCGCACCGTCCAGCGCGGCGGCCAGCTCGGCAAGCACCGGATGGTCGAATATCGCTCGGACGGCGATCGGGCGGCCGATCTCGTGCCGCAGCCGGGCGATGAGCCTGGTGGCCGCGAAGGAGTGCCCGCCGGCCGCGAAGAAGTCGTCACCCGCGCTGACGTCGTCGACGCCGAGGACGTCACGCCACGCGGCGGCGACCAGCAGCTGCATGGGCGTGCCGGGATCGACCCGCTCGGCAGTGCCGACGGTGTCGACCGGGGCCGGCAGCGCCGCGCGGTCGACCTTCCCGTTCGGGTTCAGCACGAACGCGTCCAGCACCGTGATCGACGTGGGGACCATGTAGTCCGGCAATGTCGTGCGCAATGCCGCCCGCAGCGCGCTCACCGACACCGTCTCGCCGGCGGGCGGGACGACCCAGGCCGCGAGCCTGCGGTTGTGGTTCTCCCCCACCGGCAGCACGACGGCGTCGGACACCCGGTCGCAGCCGCGCAGCGCCGTCGTGACCTCGCCGAGCTCGACGCGGTAGCCGCGCACCTTGACCTGATCGTCGACGCGGCCGAGGAAGATCACCCGGCCGTCGGCGGTCACCCGGGCGCGGTCGCCGGTGTGGTAACACCGGGTCGTACCCTCGATCGGGTCCGGGGAGAACCGCTGCGCCGTCAGCTCCGGCTGGCCCAGGTAGCCGCGGGCGACGAGCGGGCCGCCGATCCACAGCTCGCCCGCCACGCCGCGGGGCAGCGCCCGGCCGCCCTCGTCGACGATGTAGACGTCGACACCGGCGAACGGCACCCCGAGGGGCACCATGCCGACCCGCGCCCCCGCCGGGTAGCTCGCCTCGTCGGTGTCGCAGACGAGGACCGAGACGGTGGCCTCGGTGGGCCCGTAGTGATTCTGCAGCGTGAGGTGCGGGCGCGCGGCGGCCACCCGGTTCGCCAGGTCGAAGGACAGCGCCTCGCCGCCCAGGATGAGCAGCCGGCGCGGCAGCACGGCCGGGAGGTCGCCGTACGTCGCGAGCAGTTCGAGCAGGCTCGGCACCATCTTGACCACGTCGATGTGGTGCCCGGCGAAGTAGCGCGCGTAGGCGGCCGGGTCGGTGGCGACGTCCCGGTCCAGCAGGTGCAGGGTGCTGCCGGTGCCCAGGCAGCCCCAGACGGTCGTCATGCCGGAGTCCGCGGCAATGGTCGCGACGAGGGCGAAGGACCGCCGGTCGACGCCGTCGAGGGGGTCGGCCGCCTTGGCCATCGCGGCGGCGATGTAGGCGGTGATGTTGCGGTGTTCGACGCCGACCCCCTTGGGCCGCCCCGTCGACCCGGACGTGAAGATCACGTAGGCGACCTGCGCCGGGTCGACGTCGACGCCGGGTGACCGGTCGGGTCGGCCGGCGAAGGTGGTCGGGTCGTCCAGGACGAGCACCTCGCAGTTCGACCGGGCGACCCGGTCGACGAGGGCGCCGGCGGCCAGCACGACCCGGACGCCGACCGACTCGAGCATGCCGAGGACGCGCTCGTCGGGGAAGATCGGATCGACCGGCAGGTAGGCGCCGCCGGCCTTGAGGATGCCCAGGGCGCCGACCGGGAAGTGGGTCGTCCGGTCGACCAGCAGCGCGACCGGCTCGTCGGGTGCGACCCCGCCGGCGAGCAGCCGGTGCGCGACCTGATTGGCGCGCCGGTCCAGCTCGGCGTAGGTCAGCTCGCCGTCGGACGCGACGACAGCCGTGGCATCGGGAGTCTGCGCCGCCCAGTGCTCGACCGTCTCGTGCAGCCGTCGCGACGAGTCGACGGTCAGGTGAGCGCCGCGCACGAGCGGCCCGTCGGTCTCCTCCAGCGCGACGGCCGCGACCGGCCGGTCCAGGTCGGCAACGATTCCGCTGAGCTGCCGCAGGTACCACTGCGTCATCCGCTCGACCGTGGACCGCTCGAACAGGTCGGTGCGGTAGGTGAGGCCGCCGAGGTACCCCCCGCCGCCGGCAGCGAGCGCCAGGTTGAGGTCGTACTTCGCCGTGGTGATGGGCTGGTCCAGGGGTGTCGCCGTCAGACCGGCGAAGGCCGGCCCGGTGTCGGTGGCGTCCAGGACGTTGAGCAGTACCTGAAAGACCGGCGTCGTCGACCGGTCCCGCCCCGGCGCCACCCGCTCGACGATCCGGTCGAAGGACACGCCAGCGTGCCCGAACGCGTCCAACGCCGTGTCGCGGACCCGCGCCAGCAGGTCCCGGCCGGTCAGGTGCGGGGCTACCTCGGTCCGCATCGGCAGTGTGTTGATGAAACAGCCGACGACGTCCTCGGTTCCGGCGTGCGCCCGGCCGGCCTCGGGAACGCCGACGACGGTGTCCGCCGTGCCGGACAGGCGCGACAGCAACGCGGTCCACGCCGTCAGGAAGACCATGAACGGCGTCGCCCCGTGCTCGGCCGCGACGGACCGCACGGCGTCGGCCAGCGGCGCCGGCACCTCGAGGTCGACCGTCCGCCCGGACCAGTCGGCGACCGCGGGCCGGTGGTGGTCGACCGGCAGCTCGATCAGCGGCGGGGCACCGGCCAGCCGATCCGCCCACCACCGCTCGTCATCGGCCGCCGCGGGGTCCGCGGCCTGCTGCGACTCCCACATCGCGACGTCGGCGTGCTGCACCTGCGGCGCCGGCGGCAGCGGGCTACCCGCCCGCCGGGCGGCGTAGCAGCCGGCCAGGTCGCCGAGCAGCCGAGCGAGCGACCAGTCGTCGATGGCGACGTGGTGAAACGTGACGGCCAGCACGTGGTGGTCGGCGGCGAGCCGGTAGAGCGCCACCCGGGTCGGCGGGGTCGCGGCGAGGTCGAAGGGCCGGGCGAGGTCGGCGGTGATCGCCTCCTGCAGGGCGGTTTCGTCGACGTCCACAGTGGACACCGGCACATCGCCGACCGGCCCGACGACCGAGACCGGGTCGGCGTCGATCCCCCCGTCGACGATGCGGCTGCGCAGCACCTCGTGCCGCTCGAGGACGTCGGAGACGGCGGCCAGCATGCTCGTGCGGTCGAGGTCTCCGCGCAGCCGGGTGACGCTCGGCAGCAGGTAGGCGACGCTGTCGGGGTCGAGCTGGGCGAGAAACCACAGCCGGGCCTGCGCGGCCGAGAGCGGCGCCGGCGCGGTCGGGTCCGCCCGGCGGGCGATGCGCGGGACGGGCC
>JBPCOR010000051.1:0-5109 GCA_051000035.1 Mycobacteriales bacterium
GCGGCGGCCGGTAGTCCCGCAGGACGTCGAGCGGAAGGTCGAAAAGCGCCATCCGAGAGCTCCTTGCAAGTGTGGGTGCCGTGATGACGCTAACCGGGCTCGGGGACCGAACGACGCAGGGCCGCCTCGAGCAATTCGGCCGCCCCGGTGTGCGCCGCGACGTCGTGCCGGCTCGAGGCGTGATCGAAGCGCGCCAGCCAGCTCAGCCCGTCCTGGCCGGTGACCCGGCGCCCGGCGATGCGCACGCCGTGCCCACCGGGCAGGTCGTGGTGTTCGGTGACCGCCACGCTGCGCGTCACCCGCTCGTGCACGGCGCCGGGCAGCCCGCGAGCTTCGGCGATCTCCCAGTGCACCGGCGCGGCGTCCTCGACGATGCCGGGTTCCACCTCGACGGCGCGGACGATCGCGAGCACGCCCTCGCGCCAGCTGGCCTTGTCGATCTCGTGCCATGGGATACGGCGCGGGCCATCGTCGCCGGGCAACCACAGACCCAGGTGGGTCGCTACCACGATCGTCCCGGCGGCGATCGTGGCCCAGGCCAGCACCCGCTCGTCGCGGTCCAGGCGAGCGGTCGCCTCGGCGGGCGGCCGCTGCCGCCGCAGCGACCTCACCGCGCGCCCGCTCCGCCGAGCTGTCCACCCATCTGCTCGCCCATGGCCTGCTCACGCAGCCCGCGCCGGAACCGCTCGAGTGCGACCAGCTCGCCGAACAGGGCGGTGTGCTCGTCGGGCGCCTCGACCGGGTTCATCCGCTGCAGCCGGGATTTCAGTCCTGCCACCTGCCGGTCGACGGCCCTCTCCTGCAGGCGCGCGAGGTGCTCCGCGACGTACCGGGAGTCGGCCGCGGCGGCGCTGCGCAGCGGTTCGACGGCGAGCTCGGTGACCACGCCGCGGGCGACGTCACCGCGGCTGTGCTCCCGGATGCGCTCGATCCACACCGACCCGGCGCGCGCCGATGCTGCCCCGCCGGCATCGGCGATCGCGGCTCGTAGCGCGACGTAGACGGGGTGGGTGTAGGTGTCGGCGCCGATCTGGTCGAAGAACGGGCCGGCGAGGGCCGGGGATTGGACCGCGATCTTCAGGACCTCGCGCTCGACCCGCAGCATCGGATCCCCCGGCGCCGGTCGGTCGGTCGGCGCCCCGGCCGGGCCTGATGGCGCCGGCCGGCGCCTCGCGTCCTGCGGCCCCCGCCCGGCAGTCCGCACGGCCGCCAGTACGGCGTCGACGTCCATGCCGAGGTCGCCGGCCAGCTTGCGCGCATACTCCGGGCGCAGGGCGTGGTCCTTGATCCCGGCCACCCGTGGTGCGGCCGCGCGTAACGCCTGCACCCGTCCCTCGGCGGTGTCCAGGTCGTAGCCGGTGAGGATGCTCCGCAGCGCGAAGGCCACCAGCGGCTCCCGGCGGGCGATCAGGTCGCGCACCGCCGCATCGCCCTTGCGCTGGCGCAGCTCGCACGGGTCAAGGCCGGAGCGCTCGACGGTGACGAAGGTCTGCAACACGAAGCGCTGGTCCTCATCGAACGCCCGCAGGGCCGCCTGCTGCCCCGCGGCGTCCCCGTCGAACGTGAAGATCACCTCGCCGCGGAACTCCTCGGAGTCCATCAGCAGGCGCCGTAGCACGCCGATGTGTGCGGCGCCGAACGCCGTGCCGCAGCTCGCGACGGCCGTCGGTACGCCGGCGAGGTGACACGCCATCACGTCGGTATAACCCTCGACGACGACGGCTTGCCGGGCCTTGGCGATGTCGCGTTTCGCCAGATCGACGCCGTACAGCGTCTCGCTCTTCTTGAACAGCAGGGTTTCCGGCGTGTTGAGGTACTTCGGGCCGCCGTCGTCATCACCGAGCCGGCGGGCGCCGAAGCCGACGACGTCGCCACCGACGGACCGGATCGGCCACAGCAGCCGGCCGCGGAACCGATCGAACAGCGAGCCGCGCTCGGACTGCTTGCACAGCCCGGCCGCGACCAGCTCGCGTTCGGTGAACCCCTTCTGCAGCAGGGTCTTTGCGAGCACGTCCCAGCCGCCCGGGGCGAACCCGCAGCCGAACCGCGCGGCGGCTGCGGTGTCGAAGCCGCGGTCGGTGAGGAATCCGCGCGCACCGGCAGCGTCGGGCCCGCTGAGCCGATCGGCGTAGAACGCGGCGGCGGCCCGGTTGGCCTCGATCAGGCGGGCCCGCTCCCCCGGGCGGTGGGTGGCCGCCGACCCGCCGCCTTCGTAGCGGATCGTGATGCCGGCGGGCCCGGCGAGACGCTCGATCGCCTCGACGAAACCGAGCTGCTCGGTCCGGCGGACGAACTCGATAACGTCGCCCCCGACACCGCAGCCGAAGCAGTGGAAGGTGCCGCGGCTCGGGGTGACGTAGAACGACGGCGTCCGCTCCTCGTGGAACGGGCACAGACCCTTGAGCGAGTCGCCGCCGGCCCGCCGGAGCGCGACGTATTCGCCCACCACACCAGCGATCGCGACCCGCTCACGCACCGCCGCGATGTCGGAGTCGGGGATGCGGCCGGGCACGCTCGCGAGTCTATGCCGGTGGGGTGTCGATGCCGCGGGGCAAGGCGCCGGGGTCCCACCGCAGCAGCGTGCGGGCCGCCGTGAAGGCGAACCGGTCGGTCATCCCCGCGACGTACCCGACGGCAGCCCGCACCGCGGCGTCGGTGCCCGGATCGGCGTCGGCGGGCTCGGGCAGGTCGCGCGGCCGCTCCGCGTAGTGCTCGACCAGCGCGCGTAGCACGGCGATCACGGCGCTGCCCTGCCGCAGTGACTCAGCCCGGCTGTAGATCCGCTCGTAGTTGAAGGCCCGCAGCGCCGCCAGCGAGGCGGCGACATCGGGCCGCATACCGATGACCCCGGTGCCGCGGCTGCAGTGGACCAGGGCGCCGATGAACGTCGACAGCTGCGAGCTGCGCGTCGTACCGCAGCTGTCGCGTACGACGCCGGGCAGCTCGGCGGCGGTCACGACACCGGCACCGATCGCGTCCTCCAGGTCGTGGGCGGAATAGGCACACCGGTCGGCCCAGCTGACGACCTCGCCCTCCGGCGTGGCCGGAGCCGGCCGGGACCAGGAGTGGTTGCGGACGCCGTCGAGGGTCTCCCGGCACAGGTTCAGCGGTTCGAGGACGACGCCGCCCCACACGGCGTGGTCGAAGCCCTCGGCGAGGAAGCTGTCGAAGGCGTCCTCGCTGGCATGCCCGCCGGGCCCGTGCCCGCAGTCATGCCCGAGCGCGATCGCCTCGGTCAGGGCGACGTTCAGGCCGATCGCCCGGGCGACGCTGGTCGCGACCTGGGCGACCTCCAGGGCGTGCGTGAGCCGGGTGCGCTGGTGGTCGGCGGGGAAGACGAAGACCTGCGTCTTGCCGGCCAGCCGGCGCCAGGCCGTGCTGTGCACGATGCGGTCGCGGTCGCGTTCGAAGCAGGTCCGCTCCGGATCCGGCTGCTCCGGCCGGGCGCGGTTGCCCACGCCGACCGCCCGGGTGGCGCCGGCCGCGAGGACGCCCTCCTGAGCGGCCTCACGCGCGGCCCGGTCCAGGATCCGCGCGCCGGCGACGGTGGGTGTCGGGCCGTCGTGCGCGATCACCACGTCGCGGGCCTGATCCGCGCGGTGGCCGGCCATCGTGGCCGCCCACGCCCGGTTGCGCGCCGACGGTTGCATGCCTGCGATCCTGCCCTAAGCGCCGGCTCAGCCGTCCGTAGGCTCAGGCATCGTGGACGTGGACTTCGATGCGCTGACCGAGCCGGAGCTGCGGCGACGCCGCAGCGCGAAGTGGCAGGCGTACGGCGAGGACGTCCTGCCGGCGTGGGTCGCCGAGTGCGACGTACCGCTCGCGGCGCCGATCACGGCCGCGCTACGCGGGGCAGTGGAGCACGGTGACACCGGATACGCCTATCCGGGCGGCCTGTCCGGCGTGGTCGCCCGGTGGCTGGCTGCGCGATGGGACTGGCAGGTCGACCCGGCCGGCCTGATCACCGCGGCCGACGTGATGACCGGCGTCGCCGACGTGCTGCGGATCGTCACCTCGCCCGGCGATCGGGTCGTGATCGTGCCACCGGTCTACCCGCCGTTCGCCGCGACCGTCCGTCGAGTCGGCAGGCAGCCCGTCGAGGTGCCGGTGATCGACGACGGCACGGCGTGGCAGCTCGACCTCGGTGGGTTACAGGCAGCGTTTCGGGCCGGCGCCGCGGCGCTGTTGCTGTGCTCGCCGCACAACCCGCTCGGCATGGTGTGGCCGCGCGACACGCTGGCCGCGGCTGCCGCGCTGGCCGACCGGTACGGCGTCTTCGTGCTGTCGGATGAGATCCACGCTCCGCTGACCCTGCCCGGCTCGACGCACACGCCGTACCCGGTCGTGAGCCCGGCCGCCGAGCGGTCGGTGGTCTTCACCTCCGCGTCGAAGGCGTGGAACCTGGCCGGCCTGAAGTGCGCGGTCATCGTGCCCGGTAGCCCGGCCGTGCGCGATCGGATCGCACCCCTGGCACCGGACTCCGGCTGGCACATCGGCCATTTCGGTGCGATCGCGGCCGAGGCGGCCTTCCGCGACGGCGGCCCGTGGCTGCACGGATTCCTCACCCACCTCGACCGCAACCGGGCGCTGCTCGGCGAGCTGCTGGCCGAGCACCTGCCCGAGGTCGGCTACCGGCCACCCGCCGCGTCCTACCTCGCCTGGCTGGACTGCCGGGCGCTCGGGTTCGGCGACAACCCGGCCGACGTGTTTCTCCAGCGCGGTCGAGTCGCCCTGTCCGCCGGCGCCGACTTCGGTACGCCGGGCCGCGGCTACGCGCGGCTCAACATCGGCACCACCGCGCCGCTGCTCGCCGAGGCGGTCCGTCGGATGGCCGCGGCGACCAACGGTCAATGAGGATGGCGGTCGTGGCGCCAGCGCCGTACCGTTTCCTGCGAGGGCTATGCCTCGAAGGCATAATTATGACTCTGCGGCATACTGACTGGCCGGGACGCCACGTCTCGGCAGCGGCACACCGGGGGCGGAGGCATCCGACTCGACCATCCCTACCGCGAGTCGGAGGCGTCCGACTCGACCATCCCTACCGCGAGTCGGAGGCGTCCGACTCGACCATCCCTACCGCGAGTCGGAGGCATCCGACTCGACCATCCC
>JBPCOR010000145.1:0-5927 GCA_051000035.1 Mycobacteriales bacterium
CGAGCTGCTGTACAACCAGGCCGACCCGCTGCTCCCCGACCTGCTGGTCTGCCGGGTGGACGATGCGCCGCGGTTGCTCGAGGACATCGCCCGCGCCCGGGCCCAGGAGCGGATCGTCAGCTAGCAAATCGCTCGACGAGCTCGGCATCGACAGGCGATCGCCGCTCCCGGTAAGTGTCGCTCCCGGTAACCGGGGCGCCCCGAGTTGGCCCGGCGCGTCCGCCGAGCCTCTAGAGTTCGATATGTCGTCACGACGACACTTGACCCATCAGACAGTGAGGCCGTACGACACATGACTGCACCAGCCGCGCCGGCTGACTACCGGCTGTCCCAGCTCGACGCACTGGAAGCGGAGTCGATCCACATCTTCCGGGAGGTGGCGGCGGAGTTCGAGCGGCCGGTGCTGCTCTTCTCCGGCGGCAAGGATTCGATCGTGATGCTCGGCCTGGCCCGCAAGGCGTTCTGGCCGGCACCGATCCCGTTCCCCGTCATGCACGTCGACACCGGGCACAACTTCACCGAGGCGATCGACTTCCGGGACCGCCGGGTCGCCGAGATCGGTGTCCGGCTGATCATCGCGTCGGTGCAGGACGCCATCGATGCGGGCCGATCGATCGAGGAGACTGGGCGCAACGCCAGCCGTAACCGGCTGCAGACCACCACCCTGCTCGACGCGGTCGAGGAGTACGGCTTCGACGCGCTCTTCGGCGGGGCCCGGCGCGACGAGGAGAAGGCCAGGGCCAAGGAGCGGGTCTTCTCCTTCCGGGACGAATTCGGCCAGTGGGACCCGAAGAATCAGCGACCGGAGCTGTGGTCGCTCTACAACACCCGTGTGCACCGCGGCGAGAATATCCGGGTCTTCCCGATCTCCAACTGGACCGAGCTCGACATCTGGGACTACATCGCCCGCGAGGACCTGGAGATCCCGTCCATCTACTTCTCCCACCGCCGACGTGTGTTCGAGCGCGACGGCATCCTGCTCGCCGACAGCCCCTACGTCACCCGCGGCGCGGAGGAGACCGTCTACGAGGCGACCGTGCGGTATCGCACCGTCGGCGACATGAGCTGCACCGGCGCGGTGGAGTCCACCGCATCGACGGTGGCGGAGATCATCACCGAGGTCGCCGCCACCCGCATCACCGAGCGCGGGGCCACCCGCGCCGACGACCGGGCGACCGAGGCCGCCATGGAGGACCGCAAGAAGGAAGGGTATTTCTGATGGCCAGCACGGGGGAGAGCGGCGCCGGCCCAGGATCGGCCGGCCCAGGATCGGCCGGCATGGACATGATGCGCTTCGCGACCGCCGGCTCGGTCGACGACGGCAAGAGCACCCTGATCGGCCGCCTGCTGTATGACTCCAAGGCGATCTTCGAGGACCAGCTCGCCGCCGTCGAGCGGACCAGCTCGCAGCGCGGCGACGAATACACCGACCTGGCGCTGCTGACCGACGGTCTGCGCGCGGAGCGGGAGCAGGGCATCACGATCGATGTCGCCTACCGATACTTCGCCACGCCGCGGCGCAAATTCATCATCGCCGACACGCCGGGGCACATCCAGTACACCCGCAATATGGTGACCGGCGCCTCGACCGCCGACCTCGCGATCATCCTGGTCGACGCGCGCAAGGGCCTGCTCGAGCAGAGCCGGCGGCATGCCTTCCTCACCACGCTGCTGCGCGTCCCGCACCTGGTCCTGTGCGTCAACAAGATGGATCTGGTGGATTACAGCGAGGAGGCGTATGAGAAGGTACGCCGCGAATTCACGGCGTTCGCCACCAAGCTCGACATCGGCGACCTCGCGATCATCCCGGTGTCGGCGCTCAAGGGCGACAACATCGTCAGCCGGTCGGCCAACATGCCGTGGTACGACGGCCCGTCGCTGCTGCACCACCTGGAAAACGTGCACGTCGCCTCTGACCGCAACCTGGTCGACGTGCGGTTCCCGGTGCAGTACGTGATCCGGCCGAAATCCACCGAGTACCACGACTACCGCGGCTACGCCGGCGTCGTCGCCGGCGGCGTGCTGAAGCCCGGCGACGATGTGATGGTGCTGCCGTCGGGGCTCACCTCGCGGATCGCCGCGATCGAGACCGCGGACGGCCCGGTGGCGCAGGCGTTCGCGCCGATGTCGGTGACGGTCCGGCTGGCCGACGACCTCGACGTCTCCCGCGGCGACATGATCTGCCGACCGCACAACTCACCGACGGCGACCCAGGACATCGACGCCACCGTGTGCTGGATGGTCGAGCAACCACTCACGCCGCGCACGAAGCTGGCGATCAAGCACACGACCCGCACCGCCCGCGCCTTCGTCCGCGACCTGGAGTACCGCCTCGACGTCAACACGCTGCATCGCGATGAGAGCGCCACCGAGCTCGGGCTCAACGAGATCGGCCGGGTGCGGCTGCGGGTGACCCAGCCGCTGTTCTGCGATCCGTACCGGCGCAACCGCGCCACCGGTGGGTTCATCCTGATCGACGAGGCGACCAACCGCACCGTCGGCGCGGGCATGATCACCGAAACCGGCTGACACGGCAAATAAGGTCGCCCTCTCCGCGGCGGCGGACGTGATCTGCTGCTGGCTGCGAAAAGGCGGCCTACGGCCGGAGCTGCCGCGAGCTCGGGGTGCGGTCCAGATCGACCAGGCTGTAGCCGTATTCGTTCGCCCGAGTCTCATACCGGCTGACCATTCTCCGGTGCATCGCCCGGTGCAACGGATTGCCGGACTGTGGCAATGCCTCCCAGCGCGCGCGGTAGCTGCCGTTCCCTTGGCGCACCGATTGGGCCGGAATGTCGCCGTCCAGTGACAGGAAGTCGCCGAGACCGGCCAACGTCCGCTCCGGGGCCCCGGTCAGCTCCTCGTAGCTTACGAGGTACAGCCGGCTGATCGACGCCACGTCCTGCATCAACAGTTCGTGGGCGCGAAACCAGTTGTCGAAAAGGACCGACCAGCGCGAACGCCTGGCCCATTTCTTCGTGGCGAGCGCGACGATCGCCGGATGTCGCATGACCACGACGAATGATGCTTCCGGAAACATTGCCTGCAGAAAGCGGGTCATCACCATGTTTGCCGGCGACTTCTCGACCAGGACCCGTTTGGTGAGGTCCCAATGCGGATTCCATTCGCGAAGCAAGTGCTCCCGCCCAGATGCGCTCGCGAGGGGAGAAGATTCGGTGATGTGAGCCGCCGGCGACAAGGCGAATCGGCCCGGTCCACGGCCGGTACGCCGGGCGGCGGGAAGGAACAGCGTCTGCAGATGCTGGCCCTCGTCCTCCTTCGCGCCGGTGTTTGAAAACCCGCTCACGTCCGGATGTGCGGCGAGAAGCCGGGCGAGCGGGGTGGTGCCGCTACGGTGCAGCCCACCGATGAAGACGTGGACAGGCTGGAGCTCGGGCACGGTGGCCGAGTCTAGTGAGCGGGGCCGGGGACCGCCGCGGGCGCGGTCCGGCGCGGTCACCTTGACCCCCGGGTTGTCGCGGCCCGGGGCAGCAGCGTGCGCAGGCCCGGCAGCGCCAAGACCCCGCGGAATCGCCAGAGCAGCGCCAGGTATGCCGCGATACCGATGACCAGACCGACGAAGAGTCCTGTCCACGTCGATCCGAGCCCGATGCGGACGAGCCCTGGGACAGCGGCGAAGCAGGCGACGGCGATTGCCATTGCCGTCAAGGTCGCCCGCCCGAAGGGGTGCAGATGCAGGACGAACGCTACCTGGGTGAGCGGCACCACGTTCTGCAGGAAGATCGCGACTCCCCAGCCGATCGAGGCTCCCAGGACCCCGTACGGCGGAATCAGCCACAGGTCCAGCCCGAGGTTGGTGCCGAAGGCCAGTGCCACGTTGGCGAGATTCCAGGTCGTCTTGCCACCCATGTTGAGGACCGCGTCGACCATGCCGCAACCGGTCGCCACCATCATGGCAAGCGACAGGATGATGAGGACCGGCCGTCCGGTCGAGTATCCGTGACCGAATACGTGCAGTAGCCGGTCGGAAAAGACCAGCAGCATCAAATAGATCGGCCAGGTCACCACCACCAGCCAGGCTGTCGCCGACTGGTAGATGTGCTGGGCCTCGGTCCGGTTCGCGCGCGCGAGGGCCGCGCCGAGCCGGGGTCTGGTCGCTCGGGAGACGGCGTTGCTGCCCATCTGTCCAGCGACGATGAATCGGGTCGATGCGGCGTAGACGGCCGCGGTCGCAGCGCCGGCGAGGCCGCCGACGAGGACGATATCGAACCGTTGCATCGCTATCTGGATAACGCTGGAGATCGAGCGCGGCGCGGTGAACCGCCAGAATTCGGCACCGCTGCCCGAGGCACGAACATCCGGACCCTGCGCGATCCGCTGCCGTCTGCGGCTCCAAGACCACCAGGCGGCGATCGCCGCAGGCAGGTAGGGCAACCCCCAGGCGAGCGCGAGCAGGGCCGCCGTTGGTTCGGTCGCGAGCACGATGAGGACCAGCACGATCTGCACGATCGCGCGGCCGATCAGGTCGATGAGTGCGTTCGGTCTCATCGTCCCGAGGCCGCTCGTCCCGGCCAGCGCGACGCTCTCTAGCCCGGCAACGGGCACGAGGAGAGCAAGGATCCGTAGGTAGCTCGTCGCTTGGCCGGCGTGTGCCGGGTTCGTCAGCTGACCCAGCTGCGGCGCGAAGATCAGCAAGCCGGCGCCCATGACGAGCGCCGTCAGGAATACCGGAACAGCGGCGGTCCGCATGTATCCGGAAATCCGTTCCGGGTTACCGAGCGCTCGACAGCGGGAGATGAAGTACACCAGCCCGGTATCGGTGCCGAGCTGGCCGATACTCGTGGCCAGCAGGAACAGTGACGTCGCGGAGAAGAACACGCCGGCGGCCGTCTTGCTGAGCCCGTGCGTCACGGCCACAGTCAGGCCGAAATTGACAACCCCGGTGACGGCCGCCCCGATGAGATTCGCCGAGGTGCCGCGGGCGATCCCGCGGAGGCCGGCCGGCACGGGCGGCCGGACGGTCGAGGCTGACGTGTCGCCGGTCAACGAAGACCTGCGCGATCAAGGGCGGCCGCCCGAGACTCGAGGGCCGGGAGCAACCAACGGTCGACGTTGCCGAGCCTCGCCCCCGCCTGCGCCTGACCGTCGCCGAGGTAGCGGGCACAGATGTCGGCGAGGTAGAGCAGTGCGGTGATCGTCGCCGGGGCCGGCCCGACCCCGAATGGCGTAAGTATCGCAGCGGCGTTGTCGACTGTCTGTTCGGCGGCCAGCCTGGGCGCGGTTCGGCGCCGCACCACCGCGCTCTGCAGGGAGAAATGCAGCCCGTCGAAGCCGATCGGGACCCGGGTTTCGAAGCGCTCCCAATCCCACACCAACGCGCGACCGTGGCGCATGCTCATGTTCCACGGAGTCCAGTCGCCGTGCCAGGATCCGAAGCTCAGCGGCACATTCCCCCGGCTGGCTCCGAGGCGGTCGACGGCGGTGGCCAGGCGGTCTCCCAGACGTCCTGCCGGCAGGGAATGCAGCCGGGTCTGCAGGGTCGACCAATATGCGCTCCCGGCCGTCGTCCCGCGCTCGGTGCCGAGCACCGCCGAGAGTTCCGACATCGCCGCGCCGAGTTGGCTGGCGTCAGGGCGCGACGGCAGCGAATCGAAGGCCGTCTCGACCAGCACGGCGTGTCCGCGCCAGGTGCCGTGATGGAGCAGCCGGGGCAACTCGAGCCGGTCGAGCCGCGCACCGGCCAATTCGGAGAGGGCGTGCGCCTCGCGGTGCACGAGGTCGTCCGTGAGCGGGTTCAGCCCCACCTTGGCGAATGCGAATGTCTCGCCGCCCGGCGTGAGCAATTGCAGGATCGGCTTCCGGTTGGCGCGCGACGGACCGATGTACATGCCGATCAGCAGATCGCGGGAGAGCTCGCTGCGAAGGTGAGCGGCGATGTTCGCATCAGCCGACCGGCTTTCAGACGTGAT
>JBPCOR010000208.1:0-9438 GCA_051000035.1 Mycobacteriales bacterium
GGACCAGCCGCGGAATCCGGCCGGTCCGAAACACCCCAGGTCGAGCACGCCGGCCGAGGAGTCGTAGGACAGCGTGACCTCGATCCCTTGCGCACCGGGCGGAACGTCGACCGGGAGGTAGTGCAGCATCGACCCGGCCCGGTCGTCGACGGTAAACAGTCCACTGTGGACGACATGTCCACTATGGGCATTGTGGACTGTATGTCCACTGAGGACATCGTGGACGGTGTCTGGATTCATGCGCCGACGTTCATACCGCGACCCGGGCGGTGTCGGGGGTTATCAGCTCGCCGTCGCGGTAGAGGAGCAGCCGGCCGGGCTGCGGAGCCCCCGAGCAGATCATGCCGATGTCGGGCTCAGCGTCCTCGCCGGTGACCACGCCGAAGGTCGTCTCGTCGGCCTGCAGGGTGACCAGCGCATAGGTGCCGAGATTTTCCACGACCGACACGCGGCCGCAGAGCGCGTCGGCACGGTCACCGGGCACGAGGTCGAGGTACTCGGGCCGGAGACCGACGGTGAGCTCCTCGCCGTGGGCGACGTTGCCGCGCATCGGTTCGGGCACCGGCAGCTCACCCCCGCCGGTGTGCAGCCGGTCCCCCTGCACCGTCGCAGTCAGCAGGTTCATCGGAGTCGACCCGATGAAGTTCGCCACGAAGGTGTTGGCCGGGCGGGCGAAGACCTCCCGGGCCGAGCCGATCTGACGGATCCGGCCGTTGTCCATCACCGCCATCCGGTCGGCGAGCGCGAGCGCCTCGGCCTGGTCGTGGGTGACGAAGACAGTCGTCACGCCGAGCTCCTTCTGCAGCCGCTTGAGGAACGTGCGAGCCTCCAGCCGCAACCGGGCGTCCAGATTGGACAGTGGCTCGTCGAAGAGAAATACCGACGGCCGCGCCACGATCGCCCGGGCCAGTGCGACCCGCTGCTGCTGGCCGCCGGAGAGCTCGGCCGGGCGGCGCTCGAGCAGGCCGGCCAGGGACAGCCCGTCGGCGCTGTCCTCGGCGGCCCTGCGGCGTTCGGGCTTGGACACCTTGGCGATCCGCAACGGGTAGGCGATGTTGTCCGCGACCGTCATGTGCGGGAACAGTGCGTAGTCCTGGAAGACCATGGCGACATTGCGTTCGCCGGGCTGCAGCGTCGTGACGTCGCGGTCGCCGATGGACAGCTGGCCGCCGCTGGCCTGCTCCAGGCCGGCGATGGTGCGCAGCAGGGTCGTCTTGCCGCATCCCGATGGTCCGAGCAGGGCGAAGAACTCGCCGTCGGTGACCGTCAGGTCCAGGGAGTCCACCGCCCGGACGCCGCCCGGATAGATCTTGGTGAGCCCGCGCATCGTGATGCCGGCCATCAGCCCTTGATCCCTCCCTGGAAGCGGAAGCCGTACCGCTTGTTGATGACCAGGTAGAGCAGCACGACTGGGATCGAGTACAGCAGCGAGAACGCCGCGATCGTCCCGAAGACCGGCTGCCCGCCCTCGTCGTAGAAGTTGAACATGATGACGGCGCCGGGCTGCTTTGCCGGGTCCTGCAGCAGGATGTAGGGCAGCAGGAAGTTGCCCCACACGTTGACGACGGCCCAGACCGCGATGGTGGCGAGGCCCGGCCGTACGACCGGCACCACGACGTGGCGCAGGATCTGCAGCGGGCGCGCGCCGAAGACCCGGGCGGATTCCTCATAGGACCGGGGCATCGCATCCATGAAGTCCTTGATGATGAAGATCGCCGCCGGCAGCAGGCCGCCGGTCATCACCAGCACGACGCCGAACCGCGAGTCGATCAGGTTCAGCTGGTACATCAGCGCGAAGATCGGCACCATCGTCGCGGTGCCGGTCACGATCGAGGAGAGCAGCAACAGTGCGTAGAGGAGTGCGTCGCGCCCCGGGATTCGCACCCGCGACAGTGCATAGGCCGCGAGCGCGGCGAAGGCCACGACCAGGACCATCGTCCCGAGCGCCAGGTAGGCGGAGTTGGCGAGTGACTTCAGCGCGTACGGGTCATTGGTCAGCAGCCGGAAGTTGTGCAGGGTGAACGACGGCGAGGGCACCCGGAACGACGGCGACGTCGAGAACGGCGTCAGCAGCAGCCAGACCATCGGCAACGCGAAGAACACCGTCACCACGCACACGAAGACGTAGCTGCCGATCCGCCCCAATGACTGCCGGACGACGGTCGCCGAGCTGCCGGTCACGTCGCCGCCCGTCCTGCCCGCCGCTCCCGCAGCAGCCGCAGATAGAACAGCGCGACGATCAGGTTGATAACCAGCATGATCAGCGAGATCGCCGAGCCGAAACCCAGGTCGCCGCCGCGGAACGCGACGTTGTAGACGTAGACGGGCAGGGTCTCGGACCGATGGTCCGGCCCGCCGCCGGTCAGCAGGTACGGCGTGAAGTCGTTGAACGTCCACAGGCTGATCAGCAACGTGTTGGTCAGGATGTGCCCGCGGATGTGCGGGAAGACGACATCGCGCAGCTGCTGCATCCCGGTCGCGCCGGCCAGTCGCGCCGTCTCCAGCTGCGATGTCGGTACCGCGCCGAGCGCCGCCGCGAAGAGCAGCATGGAGAACGCCGTACCGCGCCAGATGTTGAAGACCACGATCACCGAGACCGGGTGCGACAGGGCCCAGTCGGTGCCGCCCGTATGCAGCAGGGCGTTCAGCGTGCCGTCGTTGCGCGACAGCAGCGCCTGCCAGAGGAAGACGACCACGGTGCTGGGCATGATCCACGCGAGCAGCACCAGTCCCTGCACGATCCCGCGGGTCCACGCTCTCGCGGTGCGCATCCGCCAGGCGATGGTGAATCCGAGCATGCTCTGGCCGATGACCGCGGAGAGCAGGACGAAATAGATGGTGATCTTCAGGGCATTGCGAAACGCCGGGTCGCGCAATGCGTCGGTGTAGTTGTGGATCCCGCGGAAGACCGGGGCGGCCGCCGTCGCGCCGGTCAGGCTGTATTTGAGCAGGCCGATGTAGATGGTCCACAGCGCCGGGAAGACCAGGAACATCCCGGCCAGCGCCAGCGCCGGAACGACGAAGAGCACCGCCCGCTTGCGCCCGAGCCCCGCGACATCGGTGCTGGGCGCGGCGGCGACGTGGGTCCCGGCACCGCCGGCGGCGACCGTCGGGTCGGAGGCGTCGGAGGCGTCCGAGGCGTCGGTGGCGTCGGTGGACTCAGCCGGTCTGGACGTGACTCGCGCCAACGGCCTTCTCCACGGTCTTCTGATAGGTCTGCGCCGCCTGCTCGACGCTCTTGCCGGAGACGACATCCAGGGTCGCCTGCTGGATCGCCACGGTGACGGCGGAGCTGTAGACCGCGAGGCCCGGACGGAACCGGGTCAGCGGCACCACCTTGGTGTTGATGAACGACAGCAACGGGTCCTTGGTGAGCACCTGCGCGTTGACGTCCTTGCGCTCGGTGATGCGCGGCGTGCCGGCCAGGCCCGCGATGGTCGCGGCCTTGGATGACATGAACTGCATGAGCTCCCAGGCCTGCTGCGGGTACTTCGTGTTGGGGTTGATGACCTCATCGCCCCCACCGGACATGCTGACGTCGTCCTGCCCGCCGACGCCGGCGGCCGGCTTCATCGCCGGGATCAGCGCGTAGCCGACCGTCTTGTCCCGGTCGGGCATCGCCGTGGTGTTGCAGACCGACTTGTCCGGGCAGACGATCGACCGCCACAGGTAGTCGCTCTCGGCGAGTACGCCGATCTTGCCCTGCGAGAATTCGGCGAAGGACTGGTTCCGCCCGTTCTGGTCCTCCTGCAGCTTCGGGTCGCCGAGGCCGCCGCCGTAGATCTGCTGGTAGAACCGCAGGACGTCCTTGACCTGGGGCGTCGCGCCCTGCCACTTCTTCGTCTTCGGGTCATAGATCAGCTGCCCGGTCCCGGCGAGCAGCGGCAGGAAGCCCTGCATCGAGGTGGCCTCGGTCATCGCGGTGCCGGCATTGATCTGCAGCGGGGTGACGCCGGGGAGCTTCTTCAGCTTCTGCCCGGCGGCGAGGATGTCGGCCCAGCTCGTCGGCTGCCAGTTCGCCGGCAGGCCGGCCTTGGCGAACAGCTGCTTGTTGAAGTACAGGACGCGCCCGTCGGTGCCGGCCGGGATGCCGTAGCGCGCACCGTTGAACTCCGCGTTCTGCAGGATCGACGCGGGGACCTGGCTCCAGCCCGACCACGAGTCGACCGACTTGCCGACGACCGTGGTGAGCGGCTTGATGTAGCCGGCCTGGGCGAATTCGCCGAGCCAGATGCCGTCCATCGCGAAGACGTCAGGCCCGCGACCACTCTTCAGGTTCAGCGCGAGGCGGGCCTTATAGGCGTCGTCCTCGGCGCCGGAGCCCTGGAAGGTGACGGTGACGTCGACGCCCTTGGCCTTCTCCATCGCCTCGAACTTGGGGATGACGTACTTGGCGATGTGGTCGGCGTCCGCGGCGTTCTTGCCGCCCGCGATGGAGTTGCTGCCGGCCGTCGCGGCGGCGAGCAGGCTGGCGGCGACCACGCCGGCGAGGGCGCGCTTGTCCGGTCGCACTCGACGTACATGCATGACGGTCCTTCCGACGAGCCGGTGCCGTGGCGCGGCGGGCCACGGGTGCGCTTCAAAATGTCATGACATTCTTACTACGTCTACCTACCGCGGCGAATCGGCCGCGACATCCTGCACCGGCGGCGGCCGGGTGAGGGGTGGGCGAACTCTCACCGCGGCGACCGCGGCGACCGCAGCGGCGCAGCAGGCCCAGCCGAGGCCGAGCAGCCAGCCGGCGAGGACGTCGCAGAGGTAGTGGGCGCCGACGGCGAGCCGGCTGAACCCGGTCACCAGCGCGACCAGCACCGCCACCAACCGGAGCAGCAGCAGCGCGCGGCCGGACACCCACCCGGCCGCGACCACGGCGAGGATCGTGGCGACGAGCGCGGCGTTGCTGGCATGCCCCGAGGGGAAGCTCCAGCCGCCGTAGTGCCTGACCAGCTCGCCGGCCGCCGGCCGGGGCCGGGCGACGGCCACCTTGGCGGCGTTGGTCACCAGCCAGCCGGTGCCGCCGGTGAGCACGACCCACGTCACCTCGCCGACCCGATGCCGCGGCCCGAGCAGCACCGCGACGAGCCCCGCGAGGCCCAGGTACGTCGCCGGCCGCAGGACGGTCGTGACCGCCCGCAGCACGTCCAGGTAGCCGCGGTGGCGGACCGCGAACCCGACCAAGGAGTCGGCCACCCGGCGGTCCACCCGGAGCAACGGGGACCACCGGGCGGCCACCAGTGCGGCGAGCACGCCGAAGGCCACCAGGGCGCCGGCGCCGACCACCGCGAGCCGGCGCCGCACGCGGGCGCCATGGTCGGTCGGGACCGGCGCGCCTACGGTGGACTCCATGGCATACGAGTGGATCACGCTGATGACCGACTACGGGACGTACGACGGATATGCGGCGGCCTGTCACGGCGTGATCGCGCGCACCGCGCCCACGGTGCGCGTCATCGACATCACCCACGACGTACCGCCGGGGGACATCCAGCGCGGCGCCGTCGTGCTCTCCCAGGCGGTGCGATACATGCCGCGCGCCGTGCACGTCGCGGTCGTGGACCCCGGTGTGGGGACGAGCCGGCGGGCGATCGCGATGGCCTGTCCGGACGGCGTTCTGGTCGGGCCGGACAACGGCCTGCTGCCCTGGGCGGCCGGCTCGCTCGGCGGCGCCGACCACGTCGTCGAGCTCTCCGACGCGTCCTTCCACGGCGAGCAGGTGGCGGCGACGTTCCACGGTCGCGACATCTTCACGCCGGTGGCCGCGCACATCGCGGCGGGCACCCCGGTCGCGTCGGTCGGCACGCCGGTCGATCCCGCCACGCTGGTACGACTGCCGTCGCTGCGCCACGAGATCTCCGCCGGGGAGATGCGATGCGCGGTGCTGACCGCCGACCGCTTCGGGAATCTGACGACGACGTCCACCGCGGGTGACGTGCAGTCAGCCGGCCTGCGCATCGGCGAAACGCTCACGGTCAGCACCGACCACGGCGAGCACACGGTGCGTCTTGCCCGCGCCTTCGCCGATGCGGCGTATGACGAGCTGCTGTCCTATGTGGAGTCCTACGGCTATCTCGCGCTCGCGGTCAACGGCGGCAACGCCGCCAGCCGGCTGCGCCTGCGGGAGGGCGACGACCTGGTGATCCGCCGGGTGACCGCGCGATAACGCACCCGCGGCCAGCACCACCGCTCACCGACGGTCAGGCGTCCTGGGTGACCCGGCGGGAGCGGAGCTTCTCCCGGCCGGTCGCCGACAGCGCCACCTTGCGCACCCGCACGGTCGCGGGCGTGACCTCGGCGCACTCGTCCTCCCGGCAGAATTCCAGCGCCTGCTCGAGGGACAGATTGCGTGGCGGGGTGAGCCGCACCAGCTCGTCACCGGTCGAGGACCGCATGTTGGTGAGCTTCTTCTCCTTGGTCGGGTTGACGTCCATGTCGTCGCCGCGGGAGTTCTCGCCCACCACCATGCCCTCATAGACCTCGGTGCCGGGAACGACGAAGAGCGTGCCGCGCTGCTGCAGGTTGTACGACGCGTATCCCGTCACGGCGCCACGCCGGTCGGCGACCAGCGACCCGGTCGGGCGGGTACGCAGCTCGCCGGCCCACGGCTCGTAGCCGTCGAAGACGTGGTGCAGCAGGCCGGTGCCGCGGGTCTCGGTGAGAAACTCGGTGCGAAAGCCGATCAGCCCGCGCGCGGGCACCTGGTACTCCATCCGCACCCAGCCGGTGCCGTGGTTGACCATCTGCTCCAGCCGGCCGCGGCGCAGCGCCATCAGCTGCGTCACGACGCCGAGATAGTCCTCGGGCACGTCGATGGTCAGCGCCTCGACCGGCTCGCTCACGACACCGTCGATGCGGCGCAGGACGACCTGCGGTTTGCCGACGGTGAGCTCGTAGCCCTCGCGGCGCATGATCTCCACCAGCACCGCGAGCTGCAGCTCGCCGCGACCCTGCACCTCCCAGGTGTCGGGACGCTCGGTCGGCAGCACCCGGATCGAGACGTTGCCGATGATCTCGGCGTCCAGCCGGTTCTTGATCAGCCGCGCCGTGAGCTTCTTGCCGGACTGCCCGGCGAGCGGCGAGGTGTTGACGCCGAGCGTCATCGACAGCGACGGCTCGTCGACGGTGATGACCGGCAGCGGACGCGGATCATCCACGTCAGCAAGGGTTTCCCCGATGGTGATGTCGGCGAAGCCGGCGACCGCGACGATGTCGCCCGGGCCGGCCTCGGACACCGGCACCCGGGCCAGCGCGCGGGTCGCGAGCAATTCGGCGACCTTGGCTCGCGTGATCGTCCCGTCGGTGTGACACCACGCGACCTGCTGGCCGTTGCGGATGGTGCCGTTACGGATGCGGCACAGCGCCAGCCGGCCGAGGTAGGGCGAGGCGTCGAGGTTGGTGACGTGCGCCTGCAGCGGTGCACCCTCGTCGTACGTCGGCGCCGGCACCGTCGTCAGGATGGTGCCGAAGAGCGGCTTGAGGTCCGGTGACTCCGGGGTCGAGCCGTCGGCGGGTTGGTCCAGCGATGCGCGCCCGGCGCGGGCGTTGCAGTAGACGATCGGGAAGTCGATCTGCTTCTCATCCGCGTCGAGGTCGAGGAAGAGCTCGTAGGTCTCGTCGACCACGTCGGCGATGCGGGCATCGGAGCGGTCGACCTTGTTGATCACCAGGATCAGGGGCAGCCGGCGTTCCAGTGCCTTGCGCAGCACGAAGCGGGTCTGCGGCAGCGGACCCTCGCTCGCGTCGACCAGCAGGAGCACGCCGTCGACCATGGACAGGGCCCGCTCCACCTCGCCGCCGAAGTCGGCGTGCCCGGGCGTATCGACGATGTTGATCGTGGTGCCGTCGTGGTCGACCGCGGTGTTCTTGGCCAGGATGGTGATGCCCTTTTCGCGCTCCAGGTCGGTGGAGTCCATCACCCTGTCATCGACCTCGGAGCCTTCGCGGAAGGCACCGGACTGCCACAGCATCGCGTCGACCAGGGTGGTCTTGCCGTGGTCGACGTGCGCGATGATGGCGACGTTGCGCAGGTCGACGCGGATGGGCACGGCAGGGCTCCAGAGAACGATCGGGCGGGCGGGATTCCCATGCTACGGCGCGTGTTCGCCGGTCGCCGCCGGCCGGGGCGGCGACGGCCCTCATGTACCTGGGTTCCATCCGTAGACGCACCCGACGGGCCGGCGCAGCAGGAGCCGCCGCTCGTGCACCATCGCGGCCCGGAAGTCCTCCCAGTCCGGATGCTCACCGGCGATCTCGCGGTAGAGCGCGACGAGGTCGTCAGCGGTCGCGTCGTGCGGGTCGGTCGTGACCGGCGCGAGGTCGGCGACGGACTCGATCACGACGTATGCGCCGAGGTCCGGCGGTGTGACGAGGAACGACGCGCGCGGGTCGCGGCGCAGGTTGCGCGTCTTGGCGCGCGTGTCGGTGACCGAGATGCGGATCACCCGACCCGCTGCGTCGTAGGCATATCCGACGTCGGACAGCTGGGGCCGGCCGTCCCGCTCGAGCGTGCTGAGCACGCCGCGATGGTGGCGGGGCAGCAGGTCGAGCAGGTGGTCCGTGCTCACCCGAGTCTCTTTCGCGGCTTGTGGTTGGGTGCCCGGATGGCAAGGCGGGGCAGCAGGATGTGCACGAGCGGGCCGATCGACACCGCGTAGAGGACCGTTCCGATGCCGAACGTGCCACCGAGGATCGCGCCGATGACGAGGACCGTCACCTCGATGCAGGTGCGAGCGATGCGGATCGACACACCGTGCGCCGCCAGCCCGGTCATCAGGCCGTCACGCGGTCCCGGACCGAGGCCGGCGCCGATGTAGAGGCCGGTCGCGAGCGCGTTGCCGACGATCCCCGCGATCAGGAAGCCGATCCTCGCCGCGAGGTGGTGCTGGCTGGGCAGCCAGCCCAGCGCGAGGTCGACGAAGACACCGACCGCGACGGCGTTGGCGAGGGTCCCGACCCCGGGCCACTGCCGCAGCGGGATCCACCCGAGCAGTACGACGACGGACGTCGCGATGACGATGGTGCCGAGGCTGCGGTGCACGCTGTGCGCGACGCCCTGGTGGAAGACGTCCCACGGATCGAGCCCGAGGTTGGCACGGACCAGCAGTGCCAGGCTCACGCCGTACGCGAAGAGCCCGATCGCCAACCGGAGGAGTCGCTGGATCGGGCGATCCTCTAGCGGCACGAAGAATGTCTGTGACACGTCATCTATATTGGCGTCGCAATAGGTGACACGTCAAGTACATGTGGCCTATTCTGCCGCTGTGACCCGCTGGCTGACCGAGGAGGAGGAGTGCGCCTGGCGTGCCTACCGCCAGATGCGGGTGCTGCTGGATCTGCGACTCGGACGCGATCTCGCCGATGACGCCGGGCTCTCCGAGCCGGATTACGACGTGTTGTCGACCGTCTCCGAGCGGGACCGGCCGTGGCGGCTCGCGGATCTCG
>JBPCOR010000223.1:0-3960 GCA_051000035.1 Mycobacteriales bacterium
ACGTTCAGCTCGCGGCGGCGCGCGACGGTGAGCGCCGCCCGGATCGAAACCCCGATCAGCGGGTGCCGAAAGCTCGCCACACCCATCTCGCCGAATGACTGCTCGGTGCGGACGAGGCCCGCGCCGACCAGCTCGTCGAGGGCCGCGGCCGGGTCCGCGACCGCCGCCACCTCGGCGAGCAGCCGCAGCGGCGCCCGCAGGGGCAGTCCGGCGGCCGCCTCGGCGAGTCCTCGGGCCCCGGCACCGCATCCGGCCAGTCGTTCGAGCACCATCACGGCGAACGACCGAGGCGCGGGCAACTGACCGTCGACCCGGCGCAGCTCAGCGGCCGTCAGCTCCTGGAACAGCGCGCCGGCGAACAGCGGGTTGCCCTGAGTATGTGAATGCAACCGCCGTGCTTCGGCGCGCGTCAGCGTGCCGACGCCAAGGCGAGCGCCCAGCTCGCCCACCTCCGCGGCCGTGAGCCCGGACAGTGCCACGTGTAGCCGATGCAGGGTGAGCACCTCGCGGCGTAGCCCGTCCGGCAGGCTGGCCGCATCGCGGGTGAGGACGAGCACGAGCACGGGGTCCCGGCGCAGCCGTCGTACGGCGAAACTGATGGCCCGTAGGGACTGCCGGTCGGCCCATTGCGCATCGTCGACGAGCACGGCGGTGACGCCGCCCGCGCTCGCGCTGACGGCCTGCAGCAGCGCCGCCCCGACCGAGAGCGGATCGCCCGAGGTGGTGGCCGATCGGGTCGCGTCGCCGGTGAGCTGCTCGACGATCCCGAACGGCAGCTGGTGTTCGGCGGCGTCACCGGCGGCAACGAGCACCGTGGCGATCCCGTTCGTCGCCAGGAAATGGCGCGCGAGCGACGTCTTGCCGATGCCCTCCTCGCCGTCGATCAGCACGAGCGACGGGACGCCCAGCGCCGTTCGGTCCAGCACCGTCCGCAGCACACGCAGCTCGGCCGCCCGACCGACCAACACGTCGGGTATCACCAGAGCCGTGTGGGCAGTCACGTCACCCCAGCCGCACGATCCATCGTTCCCGCAGGCGCAGGAGTGAGGCGAGGCTAGCGTCGTGGGGCGGGGCGTGCCGGGCGATCCGGGGAATTCGGCGGGAACATGCGACAACCGGCCGGCGCGTTGCGCCGACCGGTTGCGCTGTGTTGTGTTTCGCTGACGCGAAGTATCAGCTCGCGCTAGCGCAGTGTGATGACCTTGTGCATTCCCATGAACGCATGCGGGAGCCCGGTCGTGTCATCTGGAATGAAGCAGATCAGCACGTACGTGCCGGCGGGCAGGGAGTAGGACAGCAGCTCCTGGTTACCGGGTGACAGCACGTCGATGCCGGCGGCGGGGCCGATCTCAGGGTCTGGCCCAGGGTTCTTACCCGCGAGGATCAGATCGAACTGGTGCTGCAGGGACGCATCCGTCGTTCCCGGCTTGACCCGGGTGATCGACATGAAGTGCAGCTCGTCGGTGTCGTTGCGGACCCACACGTTGCCACTACGGGGAAACGCCGTGCCGGTCGGGTAGAACCGGGAGTCGCCGGCGTTGTTGTTGAACATCGTGACGATCTTGTCGGCGGTTGGCATGCTGGCCGGCACTCGGCTTCCCGCCACGGTCAGGGTGCGCGTCGCGCCGCTGAAGTTTGTGACGTAGTACGTCCCCGCCTTCAGGGTCGCGGTCACGCTGATCGGATGCCCGAATTGGACCTGGCCGCCGCCGATGGCATTGATCGCCGCATTGGCCCGCCGGATACCCAGCGCCCCCTTCTTTGGATCCTGGCTCATCGCCAGCGCGACGTCCCGCTTGACCTCCGCCAGGGTGTGGTTACCCCGCAGGGTGAAGACCGTGATGTCACTCTCCCGGGCGTTCGTCACGTAATGGAACCGGTACGTCGAGGGCTTCACGTGGTGGGTGGAGAGCCACAGCCCGTGCGAGCTCGCGAGCACCTGGATGGTCTGCGGCGCGGGCACCCCGCTGGCCGTCGCCGCCGTTGCGCCGGCCGCCCCCGCGACCGTCGTGCCGGCCGCCAGCACCGCCGCGACGACCACCCTGGTCGCGCGACGCGAAATACGAGCGATCATCAATCCCCCTTCATCGGCGGCCCCCCGGCCCGCCATTGGCTTCGCCGGCCCGCAACTGCCGGCCGGCCGTGACGCTTTCGCGATGATGCTGCTGGTACCGCGGCCGGCGGCGCTACCGGGAAACCCCTAGCCCACCCCGAGCCCGCCGATGCCCAGGGTTTGCCGAGGACGACGTGGGCGCCACGCGGGCCACCTTCCGTCGTTCTGTCGGAGCCCGCCGGCAGAATGCCGACATGGGTAGAAACAGCCGGGCGCGGCGCGCGGCCAAGCAGCATGATCGCCGGCACGAGCACCGCCACCAACGACACTCTGGTGAGTCGTCGTTCGCGGCGGGCCCGCGCGACGTCGACCGCGCCGTAACCACGCTGCTGACGCAGCTGCGCCGACACCGGCTCGGCGCGCCAGCTGTCGGCTGCGCCGAGGCGCTTCGCCCGATCCCACCCGGCGACCTCGACCGGGCGGCCGCCACCGTTTCCCTGCGCATCGTCGATGACCTCGTTGCCGGCGGGTGGACGCCGGTCGATTTCCGCGAGATCGCCCGCCGCCGGATCGACCGGGTCGGCCAGAGTTACGTGCTCGACCAGGTCGCGGCCGTCTCGGCGCAGTATCCTCGCGCTGCGCTGCATCCGCGCTGGGCCGCCGCTCTCGCGCAGACCGGGGCGTCGACCTGGTGGCGATCCGAGCGGCCGCACCTTGCCCAGTGGGCGAGCAGGCACGGGCTGTCCCGAGGCGACGCCGTCCTGCAGGTTTTCCAGGCCCTGGCGCTGCTGTCGGCGTTGCCCCGCCTGGATGTCAGCATGCCGCCGCCCGGCGCCGCGACCGTCGATGCCGGCGGCACGGATGATCCGCGCGCCGCCAAGATGCTCGCCCGCGTCCGAGCTCTGCTGGCCAAGGCGGAGTCGAGCGATTTCCCCGACGAGGCCGAGGCGCTCTCGGCCAAGGCGCAGGAGCTGATGACCCGGCACGCCCTGCACGGTGCGGTGACCGACCACGCGGCCGGCCGCACTCCGACGCCGGCGCCCCGCCGCATCTGGCTCGACGCGCCGTACGTCGGCGCGAAGTCCCTGGTCGTTTCCGCCGTGGCCGAGGCCAACCGGTGCGTCACCGTGCTCTTCGAGAGGCTCGGCTTCGTCTCGGTGATCGGCACTGGCGCCGATCTGAGCTCGGTCGAGCTGCTCAGCACCTCCCTGCTCGTGCAGGCGACCCGCGCCATGCTCCGAGCCGACGCGCCTGCCCCGCGTTACGGCCAGAATCGCACCCGATCGTTCCGCCAGTCGTTCCTCGTCGCCTACGCCGGGCGCATCGGTGAGCGGCTGACCGAGACGACGGTCGCGGCCACGGCCGAGGTGGCCCGCGACGAGCGGCTGCTTCCGGTCCTCGCCGCCCGGTCGCACGCGGTTCAGGCCAAGCTGCATGAGCTGCACCCCCACCTGATCAGCAAATCGGTCGGCGTCACCAACCCGGCCGGCTGGGGTGCCGGCCGGGCTGCGGCCGACCTCGCCCGGCTCGACGTCCACGACATGATCGCCGGGGACCGTCGGGCCGGTTGACGCACCGCGTCGGTTGCCGCGCCGCCGCGTCGGTTGCCGCCCCGTCCCGCCCCGCGCCGGGCCGGCGTGGCAATCTGTTTCTGGCTAGCCGAGGAACGGCCGGAGAAGTCCTGGTACGACGGCATCGGCTATTCGGAGGGCCTCGGTGGGTGCCAAGTCGGGCAGCTGGTAGGCCTGCCGTACCTCCTTCGACTGGGTCCGTCAGGACGCCGCTACTCGCGCCTCGAGTGCTTCGCGCGCGAGTTCGGAGATCGTCTTGCCTTCGCGTTCGGCGACGGCCGCCGCCCGGTCGCGGACGTCCGGTGTGAGGCGGAAGGTCACTCGCGGCGAGATCGC
>JBPCOR010000287.1:0-3468 GCA_051000035.1 Mycobacteriales bacterium
CGCCTGGGTGGCTGCCTGGACTCGGCGTCGGCGGAGAAGGCCGCCCGTTTCGTGCGGATGTGCGACGCCTTCGGCGTGCCGCTGGTCGTGCTGGTCGACGTGCCCGGCTACCTGCCCGGTGTCGGCCAGGAGTGGGACGGCGTCGTACGCCGCGGCGCCAAGCTGCTGCACGCGTTCGCCGAAGCGGTTGTGCCGCGGGTGACGCTGGTGACCCGCAAGTCCTACGGCGGCGCCTACATCGCAATGAACTCCCGAGCGCTCCGGGCCAACGTCGTCTTCGCCTGGCCGAGCGCCGAGGTGGCTGTCACGGGCGCCTCGGCGGCGGTGAACATCCTGCATCGCAAGAGGCTCGCCGCCGCACCGGCGGAGGATCGGCAGGCACTGCACGCGCAGCTCACGGCCGAGCACGAGAAGGTCGCCGGTGGCGTCAACCGCGCCATCGACATCGGCGTCATCGACGAGGTGATCGTCCCAGCCACGTCCCGCCGACGACTCGCCGAGGCGCTCGCGGCGGCACCGGCCGGCCGGGGCGCGCACGGAAATATCCCGCTGTAGCCGCGGATCGCCTCAGCTGCAGGCGGATCGGGGCAGCCCGGTGACCGCCACCGGTGACCGGCCGCGTTCGAGCAGGCGACCGAGCAGCGCGTCGGCCGCCGCGCTCATGGCGACCGGGCTGTCGTCGTACGCCGCGATCCGGACCGGCACGGCGGACCGGCCGAGCAGGTAGGGCGTGTCGGCGGCGACCACGACGTCGGCGGCCGGCGCGGACGCCTCGCCGTACCCGGTGACCGCAATGGTCGTGGCGGCTCCGCTGACGACGCGGACCCCCCTGGCGGCCAGCGCGGCCGCGAGCGCGGAGCTCCCGTGGGGGTCGCCCACGACGTCGACGGTCTGCGGAATCAGCCGGGCAGCGCAGCGCCCGGCGAGCACGGTGACGGCCGCGCGGGCGACGGCGGCCGCATCGACGGCGTGCGCAGCGGTCCCGACGCCCGACGTCCCGGTCGGGCGCGCGGCGATGAGCCGTTTGAGCGCGAGGACGCGGGCGACGGATTCGTTGATCCGATCCCGGGTGAGGGCGCCGTCGCGCACGGCCGCGAGCAGCCCCGCCTCGGCGGCCGCCGGATTGACCGGCATCACGACGATGTCGTCGCCGGCCAGGATCGCGTGCACGGCCGCCGCGCCGGAGTCGTACCGCGACGTCACCGGCTCCATGTTCATCGCGTCGGTCATGACGACGCCGGTGAAGCCCATCCGGTGCCGGAGCAGCCCGGTCACCACGGCGGGCGAGAGACTGGCCGGCACGCCGGGGTCGACGGCCCGCGCGTCCAGATGACCGACCATCACCGCGCCGACCTGGGAGCTGATCGCGGCGCCGAATGGCAGTCCGTCCCGCTCGAGCAGCGCTGCGAACGGCTGCCGCAGGACCGGCAGCGCGGTGTGGCTGTCGACGTCGGTGTCGCCATGGCCGGGGAAGTGTTTGGCGACGGCCGCCACGCCGGCGCGCTGGTAGCCGACGACGGACGCGCCGACCAGCCGGGCGACGCTCGCCGGGTCCGACCCGAAGGACCGCGAACCGATGACGGCGTTTCCCTCCCCCGCCGTGACATCGGCGTCCGGGGCGAGGTCCACGTCGACGCCCATCGCCCGCAGCTCCGACCCGGTGTCATAGGCCGCTGCGGCAGCGAGCGCCCTGCTGCCCGATGCGCCCACCGCCATGTTGCCGGGAAAGCGCGTCGCCGGCGGCCCGATCCGGGTCACGACACCCTGTTCCTGATCGGTCGACACGAGCAGGGCCGGATCGTGCGCGCGTCGCGCTGCCCGCTGCAGTCCCGCCGTCAACCGGCCCACCTGGACCGGGTTGTCCACATTGGACGCTTGGCCGCCCATGAGTATGACGCCGCCGAGGTGCAGCGACCGCACGGCCGCCGCGGGGGTGGACTGACCGGTCAACGCGCGGTTGTCGGCTGCCTGCCCCGCGGTGACGATGTCGGCGTCCGCGCCCTCGAGGACCGGCATCAGCAGCTGCCCGACAGCCTGGCGGTCGGTCATCGTCGCCGCCGTGCGCAGAGCGGCGGCCCGCTGTGACGGGGTCGGGAGCATGCTCGCGGATCCTGCCGCCGGCACCGGGTTGGTCGGCGCCGGGGGGGTTGGCGCCGACGACCCGCGGGCTGGTGGCGACGATACCGATGGGGTCGGCGCTGCGGCCGTCGTCCTGGCAGCGGTCGTGGCGGGAGCCGGCGTCGTCCCCGCCGTCGTCCTTGCCGCCGTCGTCCTTGCCGCCGTCGTCCTTGCCGCCCTCGTCCTTGCCGCCGTCATCCTTGCCGCCGTCGTCTCTGCTGCTGTCCTCTTGGCCGCCGTCGTCCTTGCCGCCGTTTGCGGCGCCGCCGAGGTGGCCGCGCGGGAGCTGACCGCGGCGCTGACGCGGCCGGCTGCGGTCTGGCCGGAGGTCGTGCACCCACTGCCGGCCGCGGCGAGCATCGCGAGCGCGGTGGCCACCGCCGCGCGCCCGTACCTGCCGGTCACGGCGCACACGGGTTGTGGGCGACGTTGGACTGGTCGACCTTGTCGATGCGCAGCCGGCCGGCGTCGTTCACGACGGGATAGAACGGCGTCCACTCCGTACACAGCTCGCCGTCCGGCCCGTACTCCTTGGCCTGGTGGCTGGTGAAGGCGACGCTCGCCTGCATCGTGCCGTCGGTGTTCGCCGTCACGCCGTACAGCGTCACGTGACTTTCCGTCGTGGTGTGCAGGCCGTACCACTGCTTGGCCGACGGACTTGTCCGGGTGGTCAATGTCGCCCGCCAGGCGGCGTAGTCACGGCTGTTGATGGCCTTGAAATAGGCGTCCAGCAGGGTGGCGACCTCAGCAACCTGCGGCTGGCTAACGGCGGCCGGCACGACCGTGACGAGCCCGTAGTGCTCTCCGACGCCGGCGGGCGGTGGCCGCGGCGAGGAACTGGTGGGCCCGACGGAGGTGGGGTCGGCGGATGCGGTGCGCGGGGATGTCGGCGGCGGTGTTGTCGCCCCGGCGGTCGACGCGGTCGTGGTCGGGCCGGCCAGCGGCGGGGCGTGCTGCCCGCCGTCGTGGCCACGGACGGCGAGGACGGCGACCGCACCGACCGCGATGGCTAGCACGCTGATACCGGCCACGGCCCGCGGCCGGCGGCGGGTGCGCACCAGGCGTCCGGTGGGTGCTGTCGAGCACGGGGCGCCCGCCCGGTGCGGGCCGAGCGAGGGCAGGTCCTCGCCCGGTCCCAGCCCGCAACGCGGGCAAAACCCGCGGCCGCCGTCCGTGGATCCGCCGTCCCTGGATCCGCAGCCCCGACACGCCATCATGCCTCGACCCGTGACGGTAGCTGCGCGGCGAGCACCGGCCCGAGCCACGCCGCGACGGCGCCCCACCCGCCGAGAACGATCAGGGCCAGCCACCAGACGGGGGCCGCGACGGCGGTCTCGGTGACCTGTTGCA
>JBPCOR010000290.1:0-3553 GCA_051000035.1 Mycobacteriales bacterium
TCGCGCGTCTCACCCGCGCCGAGGAGAAGCTCGACGCCGCCCGCAAGATCGCCTCGATCGATGTCGAAGTTGCCTACGTGACCGCCTACGACGCCATGCGGATCGCCGTGACCGCGCACTGGCTCTCGCTCGGTTACCGGGTACGAGCCATCGCCGGCGCTCACGAAGCGGTTGGCGTCTACGCCGAAGCCATGATCAGCAGCCCAAGCGCTCGCGAGTTCCAGCGCATGCAGCGTCGGCGGAACAAGTCAGAGTACGACGGCATCGCCATCGGTCGAGCCGATCTCATCGCCGACCTCGCCCATGCCGAAGCGATCATCACGACTGTTCGAGCGGCCCCCTGAAGGCCGCGACCTCATCTGCGACGCCCGACTGACCCCCACCGGGCGGCACGCCGGCGGTAGATACTGCACGGCAGGCCACCGAGGCAGAGGCGGCCCGATCCGTACAGGCGTAGGACGGCGGCGATGACGACGCGCACGGCAACCGAGGACGAGCAACGCCCGGGCCCACCGGAGTGCTGGTGCTGCGGCACGATCGAGGACCCGGCGAGGCTGGTACACCTGGGCAATCACCCGGAGGTCACCGTCTGTACCCGCTGCGCGCACTCGCTGAGCAAGTGGGCCTGGGAGATCGAGGACCAGGACCGTACCGGGTTGGCCGTCCGCGTCCGCGACCGGTTCCGGCGGCTGCGCAAGGCGGTGGTCCGCCGCAGCTGGCACCACAACAAGATCCTCGGTCGCGGCCTGCGCTGGCTCGGCCGTTTCACGCCCTGAGCAGCGCGTCTCGCAGCATCTCCACCTCGGGCACGCCTGCCATCCCGCTCGCCGTGGCATATACCCGGCACGTCAGGCCGGTCGGCGCGCCCGGCACCGCGAACGGATCAGCGCCATCGACCAGGAACGTCGGCGACCCGACGAAGCCACGCCGCTGAGCCTCTTCGGTCGACTCGATCACCGTCACCGTGACGGGCGCAGCGGCGACGCCGGCCAGCTCGGTCGCCGCCCGCAGCACCTGCCGTGCCTCCGCCTCGTTCGGACAGTCCGGCACCACCAGCAACTCGATCACCACGACCCGAACCTATGCCATACGCGTCACCTCGAAGGGCAATCCGAGACCGAGCTCCGTGGCGTGGTCGCCACCTGAACCGAGTGGGTTCAGACGCATAGACGCTCCAACATTTGACCGGTGATGCCGGCGATCAGGTCGAAGTCCTTGTCGACATGTAGGACCGTGAGTCCGGCAAGTTCCGCGATCGCGGCGATGATCAGATCCGGAATCGACGGTGCACGGTGCTTGCCCTTGCCGGCCAACGCGAGTTGCACCTCCAGGGCCCGATCCTCGATGGCCCGGGTCAGGTACTCGACCGGCATCGCCGCGATCGGCGCCGTGCGGAACAACGACCGGGCCTGCGCCGCGGTCCGGGCCGAGTAGCCGACCTCGAGGCGGGTCACCGTGCTGATCCGCACGAGCCCACGTTCGATGCGGTTTGTCCACTCCGCGGCGTCAGGAGCGTCGGCCAGGCGAACGAGCGCCGACTTGTCGATCAGCCAGTCACTCACCGCCACGCGGCGTCCATCACCCCGGGGTCGGCGAGGTCAGCGATCTTCATCGAGAACGTACGCAGCTGCGCGACGGACACAGGAGTGGTCGCGGCCGCCGCGTCAGCTGCAAGGCGTCGTCGGATGTACTCGACTCGGGAAATCCCCAACTTGCTGGCGCGCGCGTCGACGCCGGCGAGCACGTCGTCTGATAGGTCGCGGATCAATACGTCAGTCACGGGATCGCTCCGTTCGATATATGGTCGTGCGTCCGTCACATTACCACGTTCGATAACGCATGATATCACAAGTGATCTTCGCGGTACACATCGGGCACACACCAGAGCTGAAAACGGTCGATGTTGATCAACGGTACCCAACGCACGAAGGCCAGTGAATCCGGGCCCTACAAGCGCTTTTCAGCGATGTTCGAAGGCGCTCTGATCGCCCTCCGGAGGCGAGTGCGTAGGTTCGCATCCTACCGGGGCACCGGGTAAGAACGGCAGCCCACGCTGGCGGCCGGGGTACGACGAGACCAGGCAAGCCCTCGCCGTCGACGTCATTGGTACCCGAAAGCAGCGGCCAGGCGCCCGAGGCGCTATCCGGACACGTAACGGCGCACCTCACCCCCGCCCGCGCAGGTCGAGGAATCGGGCCGAAATCGCCGCGAGATCCACTGAGCGGCGAGGCGGCGGTTCGTCAGCCGAGCAGTTCGGCCAGCAGGACGTCGAGTGCGCCGGTGATCCTGGTCAGGCGCGCCGGCCGGCTGTCTCGGAGCATCGTCAGCAGAGCGGTCTCGATCGGTCTGGCAGCCCGCTTCCCGAACTGATTGGCGCGCGTCGCCGGATTCACGCTGACCAGGTTGCGGCGGCCATCGGCGGGATCGGTCTCGGTGGTGAATACACCCGCTTGCCGCATCCGGGCGACCGTCGTAGAGACCTGGCTCTGGGCCAGACCGGTGCGCGCCGCGATCTTGCCGACGGAAGCTCCCGGATTGTGCGCCACATCCTCGACGACTGCGAGCAGCCCCGCCGACACCGGCGGCTCCCCCGGGTTGGCGGTCGCGACCAGAGCGATCTCGCGCAGCGTCCGGGCCAGCCGGTGGAGTTCTCCCGCATTCATATCTGTTACGATACATCTACTTAGATGCATAAGAGGGAGGACAGACCATGTCGACCGGGGATTATGCGCTCAACCTGCTGCTCGTCGCGCTGGTAATCCGCCAGATCCACGGCAGGAAGCTGACGACCGTCGGACTCCTGTGGCCGATCGGCCTGGTCGTGCTCGCCGGTCTGAAGTATCTGCACGCCATCCCCACCGGCGGACACGACGTCGTGCTGGTCCTCGGCGGCGCACTCCTGGGTGCCATCCTCGGTTGCCTGTGCGGGGCGTTCACCCGCATCCGCCGCGTCCCCAACGGCAGCCTTCTCGCCCAGGCCACCGGCATCGCCGCCGCGCTATGGGTCCTCGGCGTCGGCGCCCGGATGGGTTTCGCCCTGTACGCAGAGCACGGTGGCGCAGGAGCCATCGCCCGGTTCAGCACCACCCACCACATCACCGGCACCACAGCCTGGACCGGCTGCCTCATCCTGATGGCGCTGACCGAAGTCGTCGGCCGCACCGCCGTTCTCGCCACCCGAGCTCATCTCCGCACGGGCGCGCCGCAACCCGAGCTGGTCGGTCTGTCATAGCTCCAAGGTCATATCGCCAGCACTCGGCCCGTCCTCGGCACGGTGATCCGGGGCCCGGCCGCCGCCGGCCTGGTCACCGGAGCGCATGACTCCGACCCGCCGAACCACCGCATCCACTGCAGCTGCACTCCGGTTCGCCGGTCGGCAAGAAGCCATACCTGCCAGCCGGTTTCGGCCCCGCAAGAGGAGCGGGCCGGTCCCTGCGGTTCTAGCGTGGATTGACCTGCGCCGGACGCCGCGCGCCGCTGACCGTGCTGCCGGCAGTCAGCGAGGAGCCCGCCGCAGCGCACCCTTAGCCAGCGTCCTGCCGGTTTCCAGCGA
>JBPCOR010000378.1:0-2659 GCA_051000035.1 Mycobacteriales bacterium
GTTCGGACCACGCTGGTCACCGCGGCCGACGCGTGGGCCGACCGCGCCGGCGGCACCTCGGGCGTCCTGTGGGGAGTCCTGCTGCGGGCGGTGGCCGGGAGCCTGGACGATCAGGCGGCCCCGGACGCCGGCGCCGTGGCAGCGGGCATCCGCGAGGCAGCAGGTGCCGTCAGGTCGGTCGGGAAGGCTCAGCCCGGCGACAAGACGATGCTCGACGCCCTGTGCCCGTTCGCCGACTCCGTGACGGACCTGGTCGCGTCCGGCCCGTCGCTGGCGCCGGCGTGGACCGCGGCCGCCGAGACGGCCACTCGGGCCGCGGCCGCGACGGCAGACCGGCTGCCCCGCATCGGGCGCGCGCGGCCGCACGCGCAGCAGAGCCTCGGCACGCCCGACCCGGGCGCGGTCTCGTTCGCCTTGGCCGTGACGGCGGTTGCCGCTGTGTTCAGCTCGAGTGCTGTTCCCACCTGCGAAGCAGGGTCCGTCCCGTGACCCGCCGGCTGCGCATCGCCATCGGCTCCGACGACGCCGGATACGAGTACAAGGAGATCCTCAAGGCCGACCTGCAGGGCAACCCGGACGTCGACGTCGTCGAGGACGTCGGCGTCGACGCCAGCGACCACACCCCGTACCCGACGGTCGCGATCGCCGCGGCGCAGATCATCGCCGAGGGCCGCGCCGACCGAGCGCTGCTCGTGTGCGGCACCGGTCTGGGCGTCGCGATCGCCGCGAACAAGGTGCCCGGAATACGCGCCGTCACGGCGCACGACAGCTTCTCCGTCGAGCGCTCCGTGCTCAGCAACAACGCCCAGGTGCTCACGTTCGGCCAGCGGGTGGTCGGGATCGAGCTGGCCCGGCGGCTCGCCCGGGAATGGCTCACGTACGAGTTCGACGAAGGGTCGGCCTCGGCGCAGAAGGTCGCGGTGTTGTCCGAGTACGAGAAGCACGAACCTGAGCACGAGCAGCATGAGCCGGGCTGACGGTCTGGCGACCCCGGCCCGGCGTGCGACCGCCCCGGCCGACGGGGCCTCGGAGCGCCGATCGTCGGTCATCGGTGTGAGCCTGAAGATGTACTTCGACCCCGAGCGCACCGTCTCCTGGTGCCGCCAGGTTGCCGACCTCGCCCGCGACCACGAGGCCACCCGCAACGGCCGCGTCACGCTGTTTGTGCTTCCGTCGTTCCCGGCTCTGCAGCGTGCGATCCACGCCGTGGCGGGCAGCCCGGTCTCGGTCGGTGCGCAGGACCTGTTCTGGGAGGACCGCGGACCCTACACCGGCGGAGTCAGCGGGTCGGACCTGCGTCAGATCGGCTGCACCCTGGTCGAGGTGGGGCACGTCGAGCGCAGGGTTGTCTTCGGCGAGGACCAGCCGACGGTCCGCCGGAAGCTCGCCGCCGCGCTGCGCAACGGCCTGCAGCCGGTGCTCTGCGTCGGCGAGCGCGAAGCCGGGGCCCCCGGACCTGCCGCGCAGACCGCGCTGGACCAGCTCGCGTCGGCCGTTGACGGCCTCGGTCGGCCGAGCCCGCAGACGCCCCTGGTCGTGGCATACGAGCCGGAGTGGGCGATCGGCGCGGACCGGTCTGCGACGCCCGACCACGTCATCAGTGTGATGTCCAGCCTGCGCGACTGGCTCGACGCGAGGCCCAACCTCGCCGGTTACAGCCTCATCTACGGCGGCAGCGCGGGGCCCGGCGTGCTCGCGTCGCTGGACGGCACCGCGGACGGACTCTTCCTTGGCCGGTTCGCCCACGACCCCTTGGCCCTCCTCCCGGTTCTGGACGAGGCGCTGGCGATAGCATGACCGCGAAACTGCTCACCGACCGATGGGGTGCGAGGGCTGTGTCGTCGGATCTGCTGCCCGCCGACAGCCGGCAAACCCGGCAGTTCGCCCGGCAGCGCGCCATCACCGAGGCCGTGATGGCCGAGGGCGCCATCCGCATCGAGTCCCTCGCCGAGCGTTTCAGCATCAGCAACATGACGGTGCACCGCGACCTCGACGAGCTCGAGAACCGCGGCCTGCTCCGCAAGAGCCGCGGCATCGCAACCGCCACCTCGACCCGGCTGGTGGAGAGCAGCGACGTCTACCGCTTCAGCCGCCAGCTCGCCGAGAAGGAGGCGGTGGCGCGCGCGGCGATGGACTTCATCGAGCCCGGACAGGCGGTGATCCTCGACGACTCCACCACCGTGCACCACGTCGCCCAGCACCTGCACCACCGGACGCCACTCACGGTCATCACCAACGTCCTCACCCTGATGAACGAGCTCAACGGCGTCCGGGGGATCAGCCTGCTGTCGCTGGGCGGCCAGTACTACAACTGGTGCAGCGCGTTCATGGGCCGGATGACCACCCAGGCGATCGACAACCTGCGCGCCGACACCGTCCTGATGTCGACGTCGGCGATCACCGACGACATCGCCTTCCACCAGACCCTGGAGACGGTGGACACCAAGCGGGCCATGTTCGACGCGGCGAGCACCCGCATCCTGCTGGCCGATCACACCAAGTTCGCTAAGCGGGCGCTGCACGCCCTGGTGCCGCTGAGCGACTTCGACACCGTCATCGTCGACGCCAAGACATCCGACGAGCACATCACCCGGATGCGGGAGCAGGGCATCCACGTCGTCGTCGCGCCGCCGGACTTGCGCCCCCTACCGCCGGTGGC
>JBPCOR010000020.1:0-10097 GCA_051000035.1 Mycobacteriales bacterium
GTCCTATGAGCTGTTCAGCCAGACTGAGGTGCTGGGCCGGATGGCGATGGCCCGGATGCTGGGCGGCCTGTCCACCCGCCGCTACCCGGTCGGGCTCGAGCCGGTCGGTCAGCGGGTGCAGCGATCAGCCAGCTCGACGAGCAAGTCCGCGATGTCGCGCCGCTTCGTCGCCGCGACCGAGACGGCGCTGGCCGAGCTGCTAACCGCGCCGCTGGGTGAGCTGGATCTTGTCGCGTTGATGATCCACGGCGTGCACTTCGGCGAGCACCTGTGTGTGGTGGCGTTGGGGATCGGCATCGACGGCACCAAGCACCCGCTCGGGCTGGCTGAGGGTTCGACGGAGAACACCACGGTGGTCACCGATCTGCTGACCGGGCCGCGCGATCGCGGCCTGGACACCAGCCGCCCGATCTTCGTCGGCATCGACGGCGGCAAGGCCCTGCGGGCCGCGGTACTCAGGCGCGATTCTGGCCGATGTAGTACTCGAAGACGAGCCCGCCGACGGCCGATACAACGGCGACGGCACCGATGAACATCAGCCAGCCCTGCCAGAACGCCGTGCCGATCGCCATCACCATAGCGGCCAGGCCCATCCCGAAGGGCCAGTAGCTGTGCGGTGAGAAGAACCCGAGCTCACCGGCACCCTCGCTGATGTCGGCGTCGCTGCGATCCTCGGGGCGCAGGTCGATCCGGCGGACGATGAAACCGAAGTAAGACGCGATGATGCCGCAGAAGCCGCCGGAGAGGACGAGTCCGACCGTACCGACGGGTTCATGCGACCAGACGCCGTAGACGATGGCCACGACGAAGCAGAACACCGACACGAGGGTGAAGATGATGGTCTCGGTCTTCATGCCGACCCCTAGCCCGCCTTTCGCTCGGTGCGTTCGGACGGGAGTGGATGGGTGGTCACCGCGTGGGTCGGCAACCCGATGGCGGCGAGCGCGACCGCCTGCCGGTTGTTGTACTGCGGGTCACCGGGCTGGTATCTGGTCAGGATCTGCAGGTATTTCTGATAGTCGGGGAAGCTGACCGATCGGAGTTCGAAGTTCATTGCGGAATGGTAGGTGCCGCACAGCTCGGCGCATCGGCCGACGAATGCACCCCGTTGGGTGATGGTGATCTGGAACGAGTTGTTCAGGCCGGGAATCTCGTCCCGCTTGAACAGCAGCTTGGGCACCCAGAAGGAGTGGATGACATCGTTGGAGTGCTCGTCGATGCGGATGACCTTGTCGACCGGCAGTACCAGGATGGGAATGTCGCTCGACGATCCCACCGTGTCGACCGGCTGCTTGGTGGCTGGATTCTGAACGTTGTTGTACTCGAACGCCCAGTTCCATTTGAACGCGACCGCGGTGACGGTGACGTCCGGCTTCTTGGACTCGTCGTTGACGAAATTCTCGGTGATGGCCGTGAAGTAGAAGAGTACGGCGACGATGATGACCGGAACGCCGGTATAGAACAGCTCCAGCGGCAGGTTGTACTTGAACTGCCTGGGCAGGTCGTCGTTCTTCTTCCGGTGGAATGCAACCACCCAGAAGATGAGCCCCCACACGATGGCCCCGACGGCCAGCGCCGCGAGGCACGACACCTCCCACAAATGCAGCATCCGGTCGGCCTGCGGCGTGATCCCGGTCGGCCAGCCGAAGCGCGGCAGATCGCTCCAGGAGCACCCGGTGGCGGCAAGTCCGACGACCGCGGCGACACCCGCGAGCTTGCCGGACCGCTTGACCCCAGGCACCTCGTCGCCCTCCCGCTGGCGCTGCACACACCGGCTTTCACCGGTCGTCTCCGACGGGTAGGACAGTACCCGCAGGCGGCGCCGGCAGACGCTGCGGGGCGGGTGGCGCCCAGCTCTTCATGCCGATCCCGGACGAGCACGGGATCGATCTATCCCGGCTCGGCACGGTCCACACGTTCCGGCTCCGGTAGGCCGGCCGACTCATCCGACATACTGGCCCCACATGTCCTGGCCAGGAGTGCCGTCGGAGGGGGCTCGACCCGTGTGCGGACTGCTTGCGTTCCTGAGCACCAACGGCGACGCTGCCGCGGCCAAGGCGGACGTGGAGCGAGCCCTGGAGCTGATGCGCCATCGCGGCCCCGACGAGGGCGGCACCTGGGCCGACGACGACGTCGTCCTGGGCTTTCGCCGGCTGTCGATCATCGACCTGGACTCGAGCCACCAGCCGCTGCCCTACGACGACGGCCGCTACCAGCTGCTGTTCAACGGTGAGATCTACAACTACGTCGAGTTGCGGCAGCGGCTGATCGAGGAGCACGGCGCGACCTTCGCGACCGACGGCGACGGCGAGGTGATCGTCGCGGCGTACAAGCATCTGGGCGAGGCCTGCGTGACGGAGTTGCGGGGGATGTTCGCCTTCGTGCTGTGGGACTCCGTCGACCGCCGGATCTTCGGCGCGCGCGACTAGTTCGGCATCAAGCCGCTGTTCACCATGACCGACTCGCGGGGCGTCTACTTCGGCTCCGAGGAGAAGTCACTCGCCGCGCTTGCCGAGCGGCCCGGGAAGGCCGGCGCCGCCTTGGACACCGTGTCGTTGCAGCACTACCTGACTCTTCAATATGTACCCGAGCCCGCGACGATGCGCGAGGACATCCGCCGGATCGAGAGCGGGACCTGTTTCACCGTCGAGGCGGACGGGACCTTCGCCGGCCGGCGGTACTTCCGGCCGACGTTCCCGACCGAACCGGTCACCGATGTGGCGGCGCGCTGGCGGGAGATCCACGACGTTCTGGCCGACTCCGTGCGGGTCCACATGCGCGCCGACGTCACGGTCGGCGCGTTCCTGTCCGGTGGCATCGACTCGACCGCGATCGCGGCCCTCGCCCGCGACCACAACCCGAAGCTGCTGACCTTCTCGGTCGGCTTCGAGCGGCCGGGCTATTCCGAGATCGACGTCGCCGCGGAGACGGCCGCCGCGATCGGCGTACGGCACATCACCAAGGTCGTGACCGCGGCGGAATTCATCGACGCGCTCCCGCTGATCGTCTGGTATCTCGACGAGCCGGTGGCCGACCCGGCCCTGGTCCCGCTGTATTTCATCGCCCGGGAGGCTCGCAAACACGTCAAGGTCGTGCTCTCCGGCGAGGGCGCGGACGAGCTCTTCGGCGGCTACAACATCTACCGGGAACCGCAGTCCCTGAAGGCATTCGACGCGGTCCCACGGCCGCTGAAACGTGGCCTGCACGCACTGTCCGGTCGGCTGCCGGCCGGGATGCGTGGCAAGGACCTGCTCCGCCGAGGCTCCATTCCGCTGGAGGAGCGGTACTACGGTAACGCGCGGATATTCCGCGACGATGAGATGCACTTCCTCACCGGCTATGACCCCGGCGTCTCCTACCGCGATGTCACGCGGGACCACTACGCCGCGACCGCGCACCTCGACCCGGTGACCCGCATGCAGTACATCGATATCCACACCTGGCTCCGCGGCGACATCCTCGTCAAGGCCGACAAGATGACGATGGCCAACTCACTGGAGCTGCGGGTGCCGTTCCTGGACAAGGAGGTCTTCGACGTCGCCTCCAAGCTCCCCGTCGAGCAGCGGGTCACCCGGCACGCGACGAAGTATGCCCTGCGGGAGGCGCTGCGCGACGTCGTACCGGCCCATGTTCTGCACCGTCGGAAGCTGGGTTTCCCAGTGCCGATCAGGCATTGGCTGCGCGAGGACCTCTACGGCTGGGCGCGGGCCACGATCGAGGAGTCGGGCACCGGCGACCTCATCGACAAACGAGCCATCCTCGATCTGCTTCAGGCGCACCGCAGTGGTCCGCTGGATCACAGCCGCAAGATCTGGACGGTCCTGATCTTCATGCTCTGGCACGGCATCTTCATCGAGGACCGCATCCGCCCCGATGTGCCGGAGCCGGCTTACCCGGTCGCCATCTGACCGCCGCGGTGTGCACCGCCACCGAGGTCAGTGGAAGGAGTCGCCGCAGGCGCACGAGCCGCCGGCGTTGGGATTGTCGATCGTGAAGCCCTGCTTCTCGATGGTGTCGACGAAATCGATGCTCGCGCCGCCGAGGTACGGCGAACTCATCCGGTCGACGACGAGACCCACCCCGCCGAAGTCGGTCACGATGTCGCCGTCCAGCGAGCGCTCGTCGAAGAACAGCTGATAGCGCAGGCCCGAGCAGCCACCCGGCTGGACGGCGATGCGCAGCCGGAGGTCGTCGCGGCCTTCCTGGTCGAGCAGCGCCTTGACCTTGGCGGCGGCCGCATCGGTCATGTTCACGGACTGCTGGGTCGAAATGGTCGTCTCCGACACGTCGATGCTCCCTTACGTCAAGACTTGCGTGCGGCGGTCGTCCTCGGTGACCGGGATTGTCCAGCCCCCACCGCCTGCGGTAACCAACCGGGGCGGGCCGGTTGTTCCGGTCCGGCTCGATCCTACGCCCGGACCCGGCCCGGATCGCGACTCAGCGCCCCCGGCCGGCGGCGACGTGGGCGGCGACGTGGGCCGCGAGGTCGGCGAGCCGGCCCGCCGGATCGGCCATCGATGCGGCGAGCGATCCGGCGTGCTCGGCGACGGCATATGCCGCGGTCACGCCGGCGGCCGTCGCCTGGGGGCGCCCGACAGCGACCTGGCCGGCGAGGACCACGCAGGGCACGCCGCGCGCCGCCGCGGCCAAGGCGACACCGGCGACGACCTTCCCGCGAAGTGACTGACCGTCAAAGGGTCCTTCACCGGTCACGACCAGATCGGCGCCGCCGACAGCCTCGTCGAGCGCGACGAGGTCGCTCACCAGGCCGACTCCGGATGCACGCCCGGCCCCCAACGCCAGCAGGGCGGCGCCGAGACCACCCGCGGCGCCGCCGCCCGGCAGCAGCGAGAGCCCGGCGGGGCAGCCCGCCAGATCCCGCTCCAGCACGCCGGCGAAGCGGGCCAGCGCCGCGTCGAGAAGGCCTACGCCTGCCCGGTCAGCCCCCTTCTGCGGCCCGAAGACGGCCGAGGCGCCGTGCGGGCCGACCAGCGGGTTGTCCACGTCGCTGGCGGCCACCAGTGCCGCATCCCGCAGCCGCGCCGCGCCGGTCACGCGCGCCGCCGAGGCGAGCGGGCCGCCGCCGTAGGGCAGGACGGAGCCAGCCCCGTCGAGCACCGATACGCCGATAGCGGCTAGCATCCCGGCGCCGCAGTCGTTGGTCGCCGACCCGCCGAGGCCAACCACCAGGCGACGCGCTCCGGCCTCCACCGCCGCCATCAGCAAGACGCCCACGCCGTAGGACGTGCCGACGAGCGGATCACGCTCCTCGGTCGTGAGCAGTGCGAGCCCGCACGCCTCCGCCGACTCGACGTAGCCGGTGTCGCCGGCCAGGAAGACGCGGGCGTCCACCGGGCGGCCGAGCGGATCCGGGACGCGGACGGGGATCCGGCGACCCTGGGTCGATGCGGCGATGACGTCGATGAAGCCGGGCCCGCCGTCAGACATCGGGGCGACCGTCAGCGAATCGCCCGGCCGGGACCGCAGCCAGCCGCCCGCGACCGCTTCGGCGGCCTCGACCGCCGACATGGTGCCGCCGAAGGAGTCCGGCGCGAGCAGCACTCTCATGCCGGCCAGTCTGACCGACGAGCGCGCCACCAGCGGCCGGTAGGGTGGCGCCGTGCGACTCCCTCGACGCGGCAGCAAGGCGACCGCGGTCGACGACGCGCCGGCAGCCCAGGTCGGCGGGGCCGGCGCCGACGGCGAGGACGTCCGCCGGTCGGGCCGTACCCCCGGCAAGGGCCGCCCGACCCCCACCCGGCGCGAGGCGACCGGACGCCGACAGGGACCGGTGCCGCCGCCGCCGCAGACCCGCCGGGAGGCCTACAAGCGAATGCGACAGTCCGGCGGTCGGCGCTCGGACACCGCCCGGGTGCGAGCCGGCGACGCGCGCCCGCTGGCCAAACGCGATGCGGGCCCGGCGAAGGCACTGGCCCGCGACGTGGTCGACTCCCGGCGCAATGCCGGCGGGCTGTTCCTGATCGTGGCCGTCATCGTGATCGTCAGCTACGCCGTCCCGAGCGCCACCGTCCGACAATGGACCATCGCGCTGTGGCTCGCCGCGTTCTTGGTCATCATCGTCGACTCGTTCACCCTGTCCCGGCGGCTCAAGGCCGTCCTGCGGGAGCGGCTGCCCGGGGAGAGCATCCGCGGCCTGACGTGGTACTCCGTGCAACGCTCCACGATGATCCGCCGCTGGCGCATCCCAAAGCCGAGGGTCCAGACCGGCGATCCGGTCTGACTGCTTCCCGACCCATCCGGTCGCGGCCCGGCGCGGCGTGCAAGGGTTGGACGCATGGAATTCAGACGACTCGGTACCAGCGGCCTGACCATCTCCGAAATCGCCTACGGCAACTGGCTTACGCACGGCAGCCAGGTCGAGGAGGACGCCGCCAGGAAATGTGTGGCCGTGGCACTCGACGCCGGGATCACGACGTTCGACACGGCCGACGTCTACGCCGGCACCCGCGCAGAGGACGTGCTCGGCGGCGCGCTCGCCGGGCAACGCCGCGAGGGCTACGAGCTGTTCACCAATGTCTTCTTCCCCACCGGCACCGGTGCGAACGACCGGGGGCTGGGTCGCAAGCACATACTCGAGAGCATCGACGGCTCGCTACGGCGCCTGCGCACCGATCACGTCGACCTCTATCAGGCTCACCGCTACGACTCCTCGGTGCCGCTGGAGGAGACGATGCAGGCTTTCGCCGACGTCGTACGGGCCGGGAAAACCTTCTACATCGGGGTGTCGGAGTGGCCAGCCGAGGACATCGAGGCCGCCCACAGGATGGCCGAGGATCTCGGGGTCGGCCTGATCTCCAACCAGCCGCAGTACTCGATGCTGTGGCGGGTCATCGAGTCCGCGGTCGTACCGGCGTGTGAGCGGCTCGGTGTCGGGCAGATCGTGTGGTCACCGATCGCCCAGGGGGTGCTCACCGGCAAGTACCCGCCGGGCGGTGACTACCCGGCCGGATCCCGCGCCACCGATGACAAGGGCGGCGCTGACATGATCTCGCGCTTCCTCACCGACGACGTCCTGACCCGGGTGCAGAAACTCGCGCCGCTCGCCGAGCAGGCCGGGCTGTCGATGGCGCAGTTGGCGATCGCGTGGGTGCTGCAGAACTCCAACGTGTCGGCCGCCATCATCGGCGCCAGTCGACCCGAGCAGGTGACCGAGAACGCCCAGGCGGCCGGCGTCACGCTCGACGCCGACCTGATGACGGCCATCGACGACGCGCTGGGCGAGCTGGCCGAGCGGAACCCGGCCAAGACCACGCGCATGTGAGTTGCCGTGTCCGGTAGCACCGGCTCGCGCGGGCGCGGGCTCTCGCTCGATTCGATCGTGGCTACGACGATCGAGCTGATCGACGACGCGGGACTGGACGCCGCGAGCATGCGCGGCGTGGCGGCACGGCTCGATGTCGACCCGATGTCGCTGTACCGTCACGTCGCCGATCGCGAGGACCTGATGGACCACGTCGTCGACCACGTCATCAGCGAACTGGCGCAAGACCCGGACCTGCTCGACGCGCCCGACGGCTGGCGGGACTACCTGGCCCGGCTGGCTCGGGGAATCCGCCGGTTCGCCGTAGCTCACCCGCACGCCTTCCCGCTCATCGCGACCCGTCCCAGGCAAGCGCCGTGGGCCGAGCCGCCGCTGCGGTCACTGCGCTGGATCGAGGCGATGCTCTCCCGGCTCGTCCAGGAGGGTTTCACCGTCGAGCACGTTCTCTTCGCCTACCGCACGTTCAACACCTTTCTCGTGGGTTTCCTGCTCCTCGAGACCGGTTCGATGACGACCTCGGACCCCGGCCCCGCCGGGTCGCGCCGGCGTCGCGACCCGACCGGCGGCATCGACGCCGAGGACTACCCGACCCTGCACCGGCTCGCCGGCCGCCTCGCCGACAGCCACTACGACGACGAATTCGAGTTGGCCATGCAGGCGATGCTCGACCGGATCACCGCCGAGATCACGCCGGCCGCCCGAGGCCGCCGAAGGCCCTCGTCTACGCTGTAGACAATTCGCATCCCACTCAGCCCATACCGGAAGGCGATCCCCGCAGATGCCCAACGTCACCGAGAGCGTCGACGTCGACGTACCCGTCGCCCGTGCCTACAACCAGTCGACTCAGTTCGAGTCGACTCAGTTCGAGTCATGGCGCGGAGACGTCTCCGCCAACGGCTGACCGACGAGCGTGTCGGATGATCTGAACCACGCAGGACAGACCGCTCTCGCGCTGCTCGCCGCAGCGCCGGTCGGCCCGCGGCCGGACCGGACGGGCGACGCCGGCGCGGTTCGCGATCGGATCGGGGCCGCGCTGCTGGCGTGGTCCGCGCGGGTGACGACCGCACCGGACATCCTCACTGATCCGCTGCGCCGTTGGCAGCACCTCGTGTCGGCGGGCCGCACGGATACCGTGCTGGGGCGGCTGGCCGAGGCCGACCTGGACGCGCGCGTCATCGCCGCCGAGGCCGGGCGAGACCCGGTCGCCCATGCGACGTACGGCGTGTGGGCATCGCAGTCGGGACGCACCGGCGTCACGGCGACGCCGCACGACTCCGGCTGGGACCTGCACGGCCTGCTGCGCTTCTGCTCCGGCGCCCACCTCCTCGACCGGGCCCTGATCACGGCACGCACGCCGACAGGTGACTTGCTGCTCGTCGATGTGGATCTGGCCGACCACGGGGTGCGGCCACTGGAGAACACCTGGCGCGCGGTCGGTATGGACGCGAGCGACAGCGGCGACGTTCGCCTCGAACACGTGCAGGTCGACGCGGACGCTGTGATCGGCCCGGTCGACTTCTACCTCACCCGGCCCGGCTTCCCCATCGGCGGAATCGGGGTCGCGGCGGTGTGGTGGGGAGCCTCGTACGGGCTGTACGAGGCCGCGGCGGACGGGCTGCGGGCGACCGAGGCCGATGACCACCAGAGCGCGCACCTCGGCGCGCTCACCGTGTCGTTCGAATCCAGCGCCGCGCTGCTGGTCGGCACCGCCGGGGTGCTGGCGCACCTCAACCGGGCCGCCTTGGACCGGCAGGCGCTGGTGTGCCGCAGCGCCGTCGACGCGGTCGTCGAGCAGACCGTCCGGCGGGTCCCCCGCATCACTGGCCCGGTGCCCGCGAGCCGGGACGCCGGCTTCGCCCACCGACTCGCCGACCTGCCCGTGTACGTGCGGCAGCACCACGCCGAACGTGACCTCGCCGCGCTGGGTCGCACCGAACTGAGCCGGACCCAACCGGCCCGGACCGAACCGAACCGTTCGTGACCGGTCTCGGCACTGCCCTGACCGGCACCGGGCAGGATCCGGCGGCCTGGCGACGCCGGCTTGCGGTGGCGCCGGCCGTCGCCGACCTCGGGCTGTCACCGGGATCGCGCGCGCTGGTCCTCGCCGCGCATCCCGACGACGAGACGCTCGGACTCGGCGGCGTCGTCCACCGGCTGTGCTCGACCGGCGTACACGTCCATGTCGTCGTCGCGACCGACGGCGAGGCGGCGCACGGCGCGGCCGGCGATCGGCGGTTGCTGGCGGCGACCCGGCGCGATGAGGTGCGGGCAGCCACCGTGGCACTCGGCGTCGCGCAGGGTCCGGCGCTGCTGGGACTACCGGACGGCGAGCTGGCCGGCCACGAGTGTGACCTGCGCGCGGCCCTGGCCGGTGCCGGGTCCGCACCCGACGTTCTTTTCGCCCCCTGGCGCGGCGACCCGCATCCGGACCATCGCGCGGCCGGGCGAGTCGCCGCGGCCGTCGCGGGACGGCTCGGCCGCCCGCTGTGGGAGTACCCGATCTGGATGCGGCACTGGACCGCGCCGGAGGACCCGACGGTCGGCGAGGGCCGGCTCGTGACCGTCAGGCTGACCGCGGCCGAACGCGCCGCCAAGCAGGCCGCGATCGGCTGCCACCTGAGCCAGACGAGCGACCTCGGCCCGGGGCTCGGCGCCGTGCTCCCGGCGTATGTGCTGTCTCATTTCACCGACGGGTGGGAGCCGCTGTTCGGACCCGAGGTGGTCCGGTGACCGGTCCGGCCGCCGGGCGGCCGGCCGGACCGCCCGCAGGACCGGACGCGACCGCCACGCATTTCGACCGGTTGCACGCCGAGGA
>JBPCOR010000135.1:0-6520 GCA_051000035.1 Mycobacteriales bacterium
GATCCGGCGGCTGGTAGGCCGCCAGCCAGCCGTTGTCACCGGGCGCGTGCAGGTCGCGGGTGTGATAGAGCGCGATCGGTTCGAGGTAGACGCACAGCGCCCCGTCGACCTCGGCGGCCGCCAGACAGGTGCGCAGCATCGCCGCGGCGTCGTCCGGGCGGGCCGGCGAGGCGATCACGATGCCGGGGATGTCCCGCAGCGCTGCGACCGCGTTGTCGTTGTGGAAATGCCCGCCGAAACCCTTCTGGTAGGCATATCCGGCCACCCGGACGACCATCGGGTTGCGGAAGCGCCCGCTGGAGAAGAACGGCAGCGTCGCACCCTCGCCGCGGATCTGGTCGGCCGCATTGTGCAGGTAGGCGAGGTACTGGATCTCCGGTACGCCGATCAGCCCGGACACGCCGGCACCCAGGGCGAGGCCCAGGATCGACTGCTCGTCCAGCAGCGTGTCGAAGACGCGCGCGGCGCCGAAGCGGGCCAGCAGCTTCTGCGTCACGCCGTAGACACCGCCCTTGCGGGCCACGTCCTCGCCGAAGACGAGCAGCTGTCGGCGGTGGGCGAGCAGGTCCGCTAGCGCCCGGTTGATCGCCATCGCGAGGGTCAGCGGTCCCTCGTCCTCAGGTGGCTTGCCGTCGAAGACCCGCTGCCGCACGGCCGGCGGGGCCGCGGCCGCGGCGGCCGCGGCGATGTGCTCGGCCCGCCGCGGTGCGATCGGGGCCATCACGGCCTGCGCGGTCGTGAGTTTGGGCAGCGTAGCCACCTCCTGGGCGATCTCGCGTACCCGCTGCCCGATCGCCTCGTACCGGGCCACAATGCCGGCGGCATCGACGATTCCGCGGTCGATCAGCAGGGCCGCGGTGTGCAGCAGCGGATCTCGCCGGTAGTCCGCGGCGATGTCGGCGGGGGTCCGGTAGCTGATCTCGGCATCCGAACCCGCGTGCGCGAGGTAACGGACGCAGGACAGGTGCAGGAAGGCCGGGCGGCGGTTGGTCCGGACCCAGCGCACCGCCTCGCCCGCCGCTTCGAGCGAGTCGGCGAGATCGGTGCCGTCGGCCGCGAGGTAGCGCAGGCCGGCGCGGCTCGAGTACGCGGCCTCGATCCAGCCGGCGGGGGTCCGGACGCTGATGCCGAGACCGTTGTCCTCGCAGACCAGCAGCAGCGGTAGTGGCAGGCCCTGATAGGTCACCTGGCAGGCGGTGTTGATCGCCCCGACCGCGGTCGAGTGATTCGCCGAGGCGTCGCCGAAGCTGCATACGGTGACCGCATCGGGCTCCCATTGCCCTGCCACCCCGAGCTTCGCGGCCCGTTCGATCGCGAAGGCGACGCCGACGGCGCGGGGCAGGTGCGAGGCGATCGTCGACGTCTGCGGGATCACGGCGTAGTCGGGATGGCCGAAGACCTTGTGCCGGCCGCCCGCGATCGGCTCCGCTTGCGCCGCGACCAGGCCGAGAAGTACGTCGCGGATGCCGTCGCTGCCGGGCACCTGCCTGGCCCGCTCCAGGTAGAACGCGCCGGACCGGTAGTGCAGCAGTGCCGGGTCGGTCGGGCGCAGTGCCGCGGCGACGGCGACGTTGCCCTCGTGCCCGGCCGAGCCAATGGTGTAGAAGGCGTCGCCGCTGCTGCGCAGCCACCGCGCCGCGAGATCGAGCTGGCGACTGCCGACCTGCGCGTCGAAGAGCTGCAGCAGCCGGGCATCAGTCCACTGTGGACTCAGGTGCCGGCGTGGTCGCTCGCCACGGCGCAACTTCGGGGCAGCATCGAGGAAGTGCTGGTCGACCGGCTCGCGAGTCAATGCTCCGGCAAGCCCTAGGAATCGAGCCGGAAACCGAGCTCGGGGGTCACGTCGCCGACGTCCAGCTGGGCCTTCTGCAGCCGTCCCGAGTAGTCCCAGTTCATCGACTGCCAGCGGGTGAACTGGTCGAGCACCCACATGCCGGACTGCCGGCTGCCGTTGCCGGACTTGCCGTTGCCGCCGAACGGCAGGTGCGCCTCGGCCCCCGACGTGGAGTTGTTGACGCTGACCATGCCGGCGCTGATGCGGCGGCGGAAGTCGAACGCCTCCTTCGGCTTGGTCGTGTAGATCGCCGAGGACAGGCCGTAGCCGGGGGCGTTGGCGAGCTCGATCGCCTCGTCGAAGGTGTCATAGGCCATCACGCCGACCATCGGGCCGAACGTCTCCTGGTTGAAGATCTCGTCATCCGCGCGCAGGCCGTCGACGATCGTGGGGTGGTAGAAGATCCCGGCATCGGGGTCGCCGATGAAGCCGCCGCGCGGGTTGCCGGCGGTGATCCGGCCGACGCCGGTAGAGCCGGACACGCTGTGGTGCGGTTGGATCCAGCCGAGGAAATCCTCGAAACGCGTGCCGAAGCGGTCCGCCAACATCGGGCCGTAGAGCACTTCCTTGGCGGGATCGCCGACGGCTGCGGCCTCGGTCGCCGCGGCGAACCGGTGCAGGAACTCATCGTGCACGGACGAGTGCACGATGACCGTGCCGAGCGACGTGCACCGTTGCCCCGCCGTACCGAATCCGGCGAAGAGGGCTGCTTCCACGGCGAGGTCGAGCTGCGCGGCCGGGGTGACCACCATCGGGTTCTTGCCGCCGAGTTCCAGGCACGCCGACTGCAGGTGGCGGCCGGTCAGCTCGCCGATCCGGGCGCCGATCGTGGTGGAACCGGTGAACCCGACCTTGTCGACCAGATGCGCGTCGAGCGCCCGCTCCAGCCCGGCGAAGGTCTGCGCACCGTCGGCGTAGACGACATTGAGCAGGCCGTCGGGCAGTCCGGCCCGGCGCAGCAACTCGGCGAATGCGTCCGAGCAGGCCGCGGAGTACTCGGCCGGCTTCCACACGACGGCGTTGCCGCACAGCAGCGCCGGCACGATGTACCACGACGGGACGGCCACCGGGAAGTTGCCGGCGGTGATGATCGAGACAACGCCCACCGGGTTGCGGAAGGTCATCAGCGCCTTGTCCGGCATCTCCGACGGTACGGTCTGGCCGTAGAGCCGCCGCCCCTCGCCGAGGAAGAAGTCGCAGGTGTCGATGATCTCGCGCACCTCACCGAGGGATTCGGCGTAGGGCTTGCCGATCTCGCGGGTCATGATGCGGGCGAGGGGCTCGGCATTGGCCTCGACCAGGCGGCCGGCGTAGGCGATCGCGCGCCCCCGGATCGGCGCGGGCGTGTCGGCCCAGCCGCGCTGCGCCGCCTTCGCCGCCTCGCACGCCGCGAGGAACGTCGACGCGTCACCGAGCTTCACCTCGGCCACGACGTCGCTGGTGTCCGCGGAGTTGACCGACCGGAACACCCCGCCGGGTGCGGTATCCAGCGCCCGGCCGCCGAGGTGTGAGGAGATCACCGACGGGTGCTGGGATGTCTGCTGTCTCATGCGGACATCTTCGCAAGGACGCGGTCCAGTGCCGTCAGCGCAAAGCCGATCTCCTCGTCGTCGATGGTGAGCGGCGGGCGGAACCGGATCGCCCGCTCGCCGCTCGGCAGGGCCAGCACGTGCTCCTCGGCCGACAGCGCGGACAGCACGGCGGCACGGGTGGCGCCGTCCGCCAGGTCGAAGGCGAGCATCAGGCCGCGGCCACGCACGTTGGAGATCTGCTGGCATCTGCCGGCCAGCTCACGCAGGCCGTCGAGGAAGCGTTTGCCGGCGGCCGCCGCGGCGTTGATCAGGTCGCGGCGCTCGATGATCTCCAGGTAGCGCCGGGACCGCACCATGTCGACCAGCCCGCCGCCCCAGGTGGAGTTGATCCGGCCGGAGACCGCGAAGACGTTGTCGGGCACCTCATCGACCCGACGGCCGGCCATGATTCCGCCGACCTGCACCTTCTTGGCGAACGCGGCGATGTCCGGCTCGCGCCCCAACTGCTGGTAGGCCCACGCCGTGCCGGTGAGGCCGACGCCGGTCTGCACCTCGTCGAGGATGAACAGCGCGTCGTACTCATGACACAGGCCCTGCACCGCCTGCAGGAACTCCCCGCGCATGTGGTTGTCGCCGCCCTCGCCCTGGATCGGCTCGGCGATGAAGGCCGCGATGTCGTGGGGGTGGGCCTGGAACGCCGCCCGTGCCTGCGCGATGGCATGCGCTTCGGCGGCCGTTACGTCGGCGAGGTGGTCCTCGATCGGAAAGGTGATAGCCGGTACGTCGATGCGCGGCCAGTCGAACTTCGGGTAGCGCGCCGTCTTGATCGGGTCGGTGTTGGTGAGCGACATCGTGTAGCCGGTGCGGCCGTGGAAGGCACGGGTCAGGTGCAGCACCTTCGTGCCGAGTTCCGCGGGCCGCCCGGCCGCCTCGTTACGGCGGCTCTTCCAGTCGAAGGCGGTCTTCAGCGCGTTCTCGACCGCGAGCCCGCCACCCTCGACGAAGAACAGGTGCGGCAGCGCCGGGTCGCCGAGAACGCGGGCGAACGTCTCCACGAACTCGGCGAGGTGGGTTGAGTAGATGTCGGAGTTGGCCGGCTTGTTGGCGGCCACCTCGGTGAGGGTCGCCATGAAGTCCTTGTCGCCGAGCATCTCCGGGGCGTTGCTGCCCAACGGAGCGGAGGCGAAGAAGGTGTAGAGGTCGAGGTACCGCTCACCGGACCGGGCGTCGACCAGCCAGGCTCCGCTGCTCGCCAAGGTGTCGACGACCAGCTTGAAACCGTCTACGAGCAGGTGCTTTGCGAGGCTGTCGTGGACCTCCGACGGCGACACGTGGACACTCGTGAGCTCGTGGTCAGCAATACGTGCTTCGGTCATCAGCGTCACCTCACGGGAAATCTTCCGGCCCGTGGCCGAGTAGTCGACAGGATTTCCTCATCATATCCGGGCGCGAGGGCGGCCGGGGGCTCTCTCGAGCCGACCGCGGAGGGTCGGCAGCAGGCGCAGTCGCGGGCCGGTCGTCGTCAGGGCTGGTCGTCGTCGGTCGGCAGCGGTAACGCGGCGGCTCCGGCCAACGGCTGCGTCGGGCGCGGCCGCCGTGGCTCGCGTACGCCCGCACCCCCGCCGTCGTCGGGACGCCGGCGCCCACCCGGCGGCCAGTCGACCGGCCCGTCCGGACCCCAGGGGGCGCGGCGCCGGAACCGGGAACGGAGCAGTCGCCCGGTGCCCTTGACGGTCCCACGCGCGGCCCACCACGCGCCACGCGCGGCCCCGCGGCCGACGCGGCTTGCAATGCGTCGGCGGCGCGATCGCGGCCAGTCCGGGTGCACGCCGTGAGAGTACCGCGGCCTGCCGCGACGGCTGAGTCGTTTCGGCGTACGACGAAATGCTGTCAGCGAACGGCAGGCAGTGACCCCCCGCGACGGTGAGCTCCGCCAGATGCCCAGGCCAGGGCCGGGCAGATCTCGGCTGTGGTCGGCCGACTCGGTTACGGCGCCAGCGGTAAGCCGCCGGGCAAGAGCATCTGCGTCGGTTCCCGCGCCGACATCGCACACCAGATGATCATGGACCTACGAAACGGACATTACCGTGCACCGGGTGTGGCGTCGAGGCGGTTCTCGAAGATCCGACGTGGGACAGTCAGTCCTGAGCCGCAAGAATGCTGCCCATGCCGCGAAGGTGCGCGCGCGGCGGAATGCGCGTCACCCCACCCGGCCGGCTGGCTACGCGTCGTTCGGCCCGCCGTCTGGAGCGACGAAATCGCTCTTCCACGACGTCGCCCCGGCTGTGCCGCAAACGGCGCTGCCGCAGTTGACGCTCGACCCCTGCGGTGACGGCGCATACCTTGCCAAGGCCGCCGGCGGTCACCATTGCGCGGACGCAACCCGACGGTGCCCGCTGCCGTCCAGCGGCACCAGTCCCCGTGCGTGTCGAGCGATCTCGGCATCGGGTCGGCTAGGCTCCTCGCAGTCGAACTCACCCCGCGGGAGGCTGCGATGCTCGGAGTGCTCGGCGTGCTATTTCTGATTTGGATCATTCTCATCGTCATCGGCGCCGTCGTACACGCACTATTCTGGCTGGTCATTGTCGGGGCAGTCCTGTTCGTCGGCACGGCCATCTACGGCTTCGTCAAGCGGCAGGCACTCGGACGGGGCCGCGGATAACTGTCTGCCGCGCCGCGTCCAACCGCGCTGCTCTCTAACGTGCGCGCGGTGAGGCACCGGCCGACGCGAGCGTGCCTCCGGTCAGACGGCAGCTCATTGATGCTGCTGGATTTTTCCGACCGGTTCTGTTCGTTGCGGGTGGCGACTCGACTCCTATGACGACGTCACGCGCGTTGTTGGGCCGCGGTGCCACGAACGGCGCCCGCCGTGCTGGCTGAACAAGGTCGACGTAGGCGTGCGCCGCCCGGGTTGCCAGGTCGGTGCACGGCTGCGCGCTTTTTTCTACCAGGACCTACCGGACGCCCGCGATCGGAGGGGTCGCGCCCCGGGCTGTGCCCGGACGGCGTGCGAAGGTGTCGTGGTGCCAGCAGCGGGACGCGTCGGCGGTTTACAGCGGCCTCAGCAGCCAGCTAGCCTTGACTGATTCCGAACAACGGTGAACAGTGGAGTCGATGCCTGACCGCCAAGAGCTCCACGATTAGGCTGCCGTTC
>JBPCOR010000138.1:0-4348 GCA_051000035.1 Mycobacteriales bacterium
CGCGTACCTTGCCGGAGTGCACGTGCGGCAGCTCGGCGAGTCGCGTCATGGGCCGGTAATCGGCTACAGGATAGGCGAAGCGGAATACTTCGCCGCATCCGGATAACTCGCGAGGACATCGTCGACCGCGGCGGCCACCGCCGTGATCTGCGCACCGGCGGCACCGGTGAAACTCAGCGGGTCGGCGAGCAGGGTCGCCAGGTCGGTTGCCGACAACGGCAGCCGGTCATCGGCAGCCAGCCGCGCCATCAGGTCGTTGCCGGCCGCACCGTCCCGCCGCATCGCCAGCGCCACGGCGACGGCGTGCTGCTTGATCGTCTCGTGGGCGGTCTCCCGCCCGACCCCGGCGCGCACGGCGGCCATCAGCACCCTGGTCGTGGCGAGGAAGGGCAGGTAGCGGTCCAGCTCGCGGGCGATGACGGCCGGGAACGCGCCGAACTCAGCCAGCACGGTCAGGACTGTCTCGATCAGCCCGTCGAATGCGAAGAACGCGTCCGGCAGGGCGACCCGGCGGACGACGGAGTCGGAGACGTCACCCTCGTTCCACTGCGCACCGGACAGCTCGCCGACCATCGAGGCATAGCCACGCAGCACCACCGCGAGCCCGCACACCCGCTCGCAGGAGCGACTGTTCATCTTGTGCGGCATCGCCGACGAGCCGACCTGTCCGGGCTGGAAACCCTCGGTGGCGAGCTCGGCGGCGGCCATCAACCGGATGGTGGTGGCGAGGCTCGCCGGCGCGGCCGCCAGCTGCACCAGCGCCGTCACCACGTCGTAGTCCAGCGACCGCGGATAGATCTGCCCGACGCTGCGAAGCGTGGCGGCGAAGCCGAGCTGCCGGGCGATCGTGGTTTCCAGCTCGGCGAGCCGGCCGCCATCGCCCCCCAGCAGGTCGAGCATGTCCTGCGCCGTGCCGACCGGACCCTTCATGCCGCGCAGCGGGTACCGTGCGATGAGTTCCTCGCAGCGCCGGAATGCCAGCAGCAACTCCTCCGCGGTGCTGGCGAATCGCTTCCCGAGCGTGGTGGCCTGCGCGGCGACGTTGTGCGACCGGCCGGTGATGACCAGTTCGGAATGCTCGACCGCGAGGTGGGAAAGCCTTGCCAGCACGGCGACACAGCGGTCGCGCACGTGCTCCAGCGACAGCCTGATCTGGGCCTGCTCGACGTTCTCGGTGAGGTCGCGACTGGTCAGTCCCTTGTGGATGTGCTGGTGACCGGCGAGCGCGTTGAATTCCTCGATGCGAGCCTTCACGTCGTGGCGGGTCACCCGCTCCCGCGCGGCGATCGACTCCAGGTCGACGACGCCGACGACCCGCCGGTAGTCCGCGATCACGCCGTCGGGCACCTCGATGCCGAGATCGTCCTGCGCGGCCAGCACGGCGACCCAGAACTGCCGTTCCAGCAGCACCTTCGAGGCCGGCGACCAGATCGCGATCAGCTCCGGTGAGGCGTATCGACCGGCCAGCACGTTCGGCACGGCCGCCGAATCAGCCACCGGTCAGGACTCCGGCCGCCGAGTCCGCGGCCGCCGCACGGGAAGCCGCACGGGCCGCAGTCGCGGTGATGTCGGTGCGCCATTGTGCGCCGTCGAAGGAGATCTCCCCGACCCGCTGATACGCCGCCCGCCGCGCGGCGGCGAGGTCAGCTCCGGCGGCGGTGGCCGACAGGACCCGGCCACCAGCGGTGACCAGCCGCCGGGCTTCGTCGCGGCGGGTGCCGGCGTGCAGCACCCCGTCGGTGTCCGCTCCGGTGATGATGTCACCGGAGCGCGGCGAGTCCGGATAACCCCGCGCGGCAAGGACGACGGTCACCGCGGCACCGTCGCGCCAGGACAGCGGTGGGTGCTCGTCGAGCCCGCCGGTCGCCGTGGCGAACAGCAGCCCGGCGAGCGGCGTCCGCAGCAGTGCCAGCACCGACTGTGTCTCCGGGTCGCCGAATCGCGCGTTGAACTCCACCACCCGCGGACCGTCGGCGGTCATGGCGAGGCCGGTATAGAGCAGGCCGGCGAACGGCGTGCCCCGGTCGGCCAGCGCCCGCACGGTCGGCAGCACGATGCGCGCGACGATGTGCTCGATCGTCCCGGCCGGCAACCACGGCAACGGGCAGTAGGCCCCCATTCCGCCGGTGTTGGGGCCGCAATCGCCGTCACCCAGGCGTTTGGAGTCCTGCGCCGGCAGGAGCGGCACGAGGCTGCGGCCGTCGGCGAGGCAGAACAGCGAGAGCTCGGGCCCGTCCAGGAACCCCTCCACGACGACCTGCCCGCATGCCGCGGCGTGGGCCAGCGCGGCGTCCAGGTCGGGCGTCACGACGACCCCCTTGCCGGCCGCCAGCCCGTCGTTCTTCACGACGTAGGGCGGGCCGAAGCGGTCCAGCGCGGCCGCGGCCTCGACCGGGCCGGTGCAGGTCACGGCCGCTGCTGTGGGTACGCTGGCATCGGCCATCACGCCCTTGGCGAAGGATTTCGACCCCTCGATCCGGGCCGCCGCGGCCGACGGGCCGAAACAGGCGACACCGGCTGCCCGCACGGCGTCGGCTACGCCCGCGACGAGGGGCGCCTCCGGGCCGATCACGACGAGATCGGCGGCGACCTGCCGCGCGAGCGCGGTGACCGCGGCCGGGTCGCTGATCTCGACCGGCACCGCAGCCGCAATCGCCTGCGTGCCAGGGTTTCCCGGCGCACACGTCAGCTCGGTGACCGACGTATCGTCGGCGAGGGAGACGCACAGCGCGTGCTCGCGTGCCCCGGAGCCGACCACGAGCACCCTCACGGCGACCACCCTATCGGCCCAGCACGCGTCGGCTGGGTCGCACGGCGGTCGCCGCGGAGGCGCTATCCGAAGCGGAACACCTCCACACCGCTGACGGTGCCGACGACGACGTACCTGGGCGTCAGGGCCGGTGTCGCGAACCGGCTGACCGACCCGATCGAGACCTGCGCCCGGACCTGTCCGGTCGCGGCGTCAAGCTCGGCCAGCTCGCTGTTCGCGCTGTCGACGACGAACAGCGCACCGCCGCCGCTGACCGGGGACCCGTTGACCGACAACGACGTATGCCACCGGGTCTGCATCGCGCCCGACGAGCCGACGCTGACCGCCCGCACGCCGTCGGTGCACGGCACGTAGACGGTGCTGCCGGAGACTGCCGTCCCACCGAAGGATGTGCACAGATTCGAGCTCGACGCCTGGCCGCCGATGTGCCCGAGCGCACCGGAGCGCAGGGTGTACGCCGTGCCGGATTTCCCGGCGATGAAGACGTAGTTGCCGACCAGCGCCGGGCCCTGCGAGCCGAGGTCGCGGTCGTTGGCGTTGTCGATGTCCCACCGAGACGGCGCGAAGTAGTCGATCACCTTCGCCGCCGCGGAGAGCTCGAGCACCGAGTCCGAGCCGTCCCAGGGCCGCTGCGTCGCCGACCCGTTGCCGACCGACACGTAGAGGTGACCGGCCGGGTCGACCGTCGCGCCCGGCGGGGTCCAGATCGCCCCCTCCCGGTCACTCTGGGTCTGGTAGGTGGTCAGGCCGCCGGTCAGACTCGGCGCCGAGCCGACGAGATACCCGTGGTAGGGGCCGCAGTCGCCTGCCAGGCCGCCGAACGGCACCCAGATCCGGCCGTCGGCGATGGTCAGAGCGCCCCGCTGCTGCTGGAAGTGCGGCTGCGAACCGGCCGGATCGATGACGCGGCTACCGCGTCGGGCCCCGGTGCGGGGATCGACGGCGACGAGCGTGTGCCGTTCGGAAACGGTCGGCGAAGCCGTGTGCGTAACGACGTAGACCAAGCCGTTGCCGGCGTTGTAGACCGGCGTCCCGGTGATGCCGAGCGGGTCGATGTTTCCGCAGGGCAGCGACGACCGCGGCACCGGTGTGCCGAGGTGCCGCCTCCAGACCACGGCGCCGTTGCGGATTCCGTACACGGTGTCGTGCTCGGTGGCGACGATGACGGTGCCGCCGAGCACGAGGGGCTCCGCGTAGACCGCACCATCGAGGGTGACCTTCCAGCCCGCGATGAGCCGCCCCGTCGGCGGAACCGCCCGCGGATAGACGCCGGCGCGGGAGGCCGAGTAGTGGTAGGTGGTCCAGTCCGCTGCCGTAGCGGCGGCCGGCCGACCGCTCGCCGGATGCCCCGCTCCGGTCGACCGCACGCCGCTCGCCGGATGCACCGGACGGCCGGCCGCACCGGGCTGGCAGGCGGCGGCCGCGGCGGTGCCGCCCGCGGTCAACGCGGTGGCAGCGGCAAGGACGGCGGTGACACGTCGTGACGCCGACAGGGATCCCATGTCACAGAGTGTGACACGACACGGCGCGCCGCCGATCCGGGCGGGCTCGACGCGCGATGCTCGTGCACCCGTCGAC
>JBPCOR010000150.1:0-9138 GCA_051000035.1 Mycobacteriales bacterium
GCAGCACCAGATTCGGCAGGGCGGTCTCACCACCGTCGACCCAGTGCCGGACGTGATGCGCCTCGCACCAGGCCGCCGGCCGGTCACAACCGGGGAACGAGCAGCCGCGGTCCCGCAGGATCAGCGCCCGCCGCAATGACGGCGGGACCGTATAGGCGGCTCGCCCGACATCCAGCGGGACCGAACCCTCCGGACAGGACGGCGGGGATGACCCGAGAGTCGCACCCGATCCGCCGCGCCGTCGCCGCGTCGACCGGGCTGCCGGTGTCGTAGCGGCCGGACCCGCTGCGGTCACGCAGGTCGTCCAGGCCCATGGTGACCACGACCTGCGGGCGGCCCCGCCGTTCGTGGGCAGACCGCCATCGGCCAGGGCGCGCCGGGCGAGCTCGACCAGCGCGTCGCCGCGGCGCTGGCCGACGGTGCGCAGGTCACGCCCGCCGGTGGCCGCAGGTGCCGGGCTCATCAGCGGGTCGAGGGCGGCGCGCACAGTCTCCGCGCCCTCGGGATCCAGGCAGAGCCGACCGGTGGTCAACCCGTCGCGGTCGGTGTGCCAGGACAATTTTCGCCGGTGCGACAGATCGGCCGGCGCGGCTCCGTCTGGGTCGAGCGCCTCGCGCAGGTGCCGGGCCAGGTTTCGCAGGATCATTGGATCGTGAATACGCGCCTGCTCGGTCAACCACTGACCGGCGCGCTGGCGGGTCGCATCGTCCACACCGGCCGGGAGCCGGCGCAGCGCGTCGACGATGACCTGCACGTGCCCGGCCCCGATCGCACCCCGCGCCAACGCGGCCGCTGCTTGTGGTAACGCCGGCGGCGCCACCTCACCGCAGGGTGTCCGCCTCGGCAGCAACACATCCGCGGCCCGATCCCGCGCCGTCGCATCCGCCGGTGACACGTTGACCCGCCCGCGCAACACGCCGGCCGTCGATGTCGCGCCGAAGTCACCGGCACACCCCCGCTGCGACACCTCACCCAGCAAGCGCACCGACACCGCATACAAGCGACGGGCCTGCACCTCCACACCCGCCAGCATTTCCACCACGTCAGCGTCCGAACAGCCCCACAACGCAGCCTCGAGCAGCGCGGACACGTCCTCGGCCAGCCGCCCGAGCGGCGCGGCCGGATCGGCGGGATCGGCGACCCGAGCAGCTTCCATACGACAGACGGTAGCCCGCGGCACCGACAATTCTGGGACCCGAAAACCCCTGCACAGAACGGGATCCAGCGCATTTGTTAGCCGGCTGCCGAGTTACGCCGGCGACCGGCGGAAACCCGGCCCGCCCGGCCGGCTACTCAGCGGTGCGAGGAGACCAGGGAGCCGAAGGCGACGATGTTGTCCTCGTAGCTGTGCACCGAGGCGTCGAATTTGCCGCCACAGGTGATCAGCCGCAGGCCCGCGTGATCGAGGTTGCCGAAGACCTCCTTGGTCGGGAAGTGGTTCTTCGGGAACTCAGCGACCCGCTCGATCCGGAAGACGGCGACGGTGCCGTCGGATCGCGACACGCTGACCGTGTCGCCGATGTGCAGCGCGCCGAGCTTGAAGAAGATCCCCGGGCCGTACTTCGCGGAGTCGATGTGGCCGAGGATGATCGACGGCCCCAGGGTGCCCGGCGGTGGCGAGTTGTGGTACCAACCGGCCTTGGAATCCTGCTCCAGAGGCGGGACCTGAATGCTGCTGTCGGGCAGCTGGCCGAGGTCGACCAGCGTCGACCGCACGTCGATCGCCGGGATGTCGATCGACGTCGGAGTCGCCGCGGGAAGGATCGGCCCCTTCGTAATCTGCAGCGGCGGCAGGGTTTGGTTGCTGCGGGGCAACGTGAACGACCCGCTCGGGGCGGGGCGACTGGTGGTCGCCCGGCCGGAGGACGAGGTCGAACCGCGCGTGGTTCCCGGCGCGGTCGTGGGGGTCGCCGTCGGCATACCCGGGTTGGTCGCCGACTGGCTCGATGACGGCGGGTTGTCGGCGGCGCTGGGCTTCGGCGGTGTCTGCTGCCCCCGCAGGGCCACCGCGATGAGCACCACCGCGAGGATGACCAGCACGACGGCCGAGGACCCGGCGATGATGCGCCGACGGTCGCGGGCGCGACCCCCGCCGGTGGCGGCGGCAGGGCCAGGCTCGGCACCGGTATCGGGCTCGTCGTCGGTCATCAGGTTCTCAGCTCCCGCACAGATCATGTTTACGCCCGGGCAGGCTTGCCCGGTGAGGGTGGACGGCAAAGGTCCGGATGTCTACCCCGGGGTTCGTCGGCGGTGGGAGCGCCGGTTCAGCGGCCGTAGGCTGAGCGCCGTGTCGACCGACCAGCGCGCCACCCAGCCGTGGCCGGCTCCGGAGTCGGTCGGCTCCGAGCAGGCCGACGCCGCACTGCGGGCCGATATCCGCCGGCTCGGCGACGCGCTGGGTGAATCCCTGGTCCGGCAGGAGGGGCCCGAGCTGCTGGCCCTGGTGGAGCGGGTCCGCGCGCTGACCCGGGCCGACGGCGCCGCGGCGGCAAAGCTGCTGGATTCGGTCGACATCGACCAGGCCGCGGCGCGGGTGCGGGCGTTCGCGGCGTACTGCCACCTGGCCAATATCGCCGAGCAGACCCACCGCGCCCGCGAGCTGGCACAGCGGCGGAACCATACCGGCGGCTGGCTGGAGCAGACCGTCCGCCAGATACAGGACGCCGAGATCGGCGCCGGGCAGATCCGCGGGGTCCTCGAGCGGCTCGCGGTACGACCGGTCTTCACCGCTCACCCGACCGAGGCGTCCCGCCGTTCGGTGCTGTCGAAGCTGCGAGCGGTGTCCGAGCTGCTCGACGCCGAGCACGCCGAGCACGCCGAGCACGCCGGTGCCGGCCGGTCGCGACGCGAGCGCGACGATCGCCGACTCGGCGCGCTGGTGGATCTGCTCTGGCAGACCGACGAGCTCCGGCTGGACCGCCCGGAGCCGGTGGACGAGGCGCGCAATGCCGTCTACTACCTCGACTCGCTGGTCACCGACACGGTGCCGGACCTGCTCACCGACCTGGCCGCACAGTTCGAGCGGCTGGGCGTGCAGCTGCCGGCCGATGCCCGGCCGCTGACCTTCGGCACCTGGATCGGCGGCGACCGCGACGGCAACCCGAACGTCGCACCCGGGGTGACCATCGACGTGCTGCTGCTGCAGCATGAGCACGCCATCCGGGCGGCGGAAGCCGTGTGTGACAGGCTGATCGACGCGCTGTCGACCTCGGGGCGGATCGCCGTGGTGTCAGCTCGGCTCCTCGCCTCCGTCGACGCCGACCTGGCCGCGCTGCCGGAGGTGGCCGAGCACCATCGCCGACTCAACGCCGAGGAGCCCTACCGGCTCAAGCTGTCCTGCATCCGCGCCAAGCTCGCCAATACCCGCCACCGCCTGGCCGACCGCGCGCCGCACCGGCCGGGCCGCGACTATGCCGGCAGCTCCGAACTGCTGGCCGAGCTCGGCGCGATCAGCGACTCGCTGCGCGCGGGCGGCGGTGAGCTGGTCGCCGACACCCTGCTCGCCGCCGCGATCCGCACCATCGCGGCGTTCGGGTTGCACCTGGCGACCATGGATATCCGCGAGCACGCCGACGCCCACCACGGCGTCCTCGCCGAGCTCTTCGACCGCACCGGGGAGCTGCACAGGCCGTACACCGAGCAGGATCGCGACGCCCGGATCGCCTGCCTGAGAAGGGAACTGGCCGGCCGCCGGCCGCTCGCCCTGGCCGATAGCTCGCTCGGCGACGAGGCGGCGCGGACCTTCGCCGTGTTCACCACGATCCGGGAGGCGCTCGACCGGTTCGGGCCGGCGGTGATCGAGACCTACATCGTGTCGATGACCCGAGGGGTCGACGACGTCCTGGCGGCCGTCGTCCTCGGCCGCGAAGCCGGCCTGGTCGATGTCCACAGTGGACTGGCTCGGATCGGGTTCGCGCCACTGCTGGAGACGGCGGCGGAGCTGCGCGCCGCCGGCGAGCTGGTCGATGATCTGCTGCAGATCCCGCCCTACCGCGAGTTGGTCCGGCTGCGCGATGACGTGCAGGAGGTCATGCTGGGCTACTCCGACTCCAACAAGGACGCCGGGATCACCACGTCGCTATGGGAGATCCACAAGGCGCAGCGCGCCCTGCGCGACGTAACGGCCCGCCACGGCGTGCGGCTGCGACTCTTTCACGGCCGGGGTGGGACTGTCGGCCGCGGCGGCGGCCCGACCCACGACGCGATCCTCGCCCAGCCCTTCGGCACGGTCGACGGCAGCACGAAACTCACCGAGCAGGGTGAGGTGATCTCCGACAAGTACGCCCTGCCCGCGCTCGCCCGGGAGAACGTCGAGCTGATGCTGGCGGCCGTCCTCGATGCGTCCCTGCTGCACCGCACCTCCCGGCACGACACCGCCGAGCTGACCGGGTGGGACGACACGATGGACCACATCTCGGCGGCAGCGCAGGCGGCGTACCGCGAGCTGACCGGCGACCCGCAGCTGCCGGCGTATTTCACCGCATGCACCCCGGTCGAGGCGCTCGGTGAGCTCAACCTTGGCTCCCGCCCGGCCAAGCGGCCGGGCTCCGGCGCGGACCTGTCCGGCCTGCGCGCGATTCCGTGGGTCTTCGGCTGGACCCAGACCCGGCAGATCGTGCCGGGGTGGTTCGGCGTCGGGACCGGCCTGGCCGCCGCGCGGGAGTCCGGCCGCGGCGATCTGCTCGAGCCGATGTACGCCGAGTGGCACTTCTTTGCAACGTTCGTCTCCAACGTCGAGATGACCCTGGTCAAGACCGACCTCGCGATCGCCCGCCGCTACGTCGAGACGCTCGGCGAGCCGGACCAGCTGCAGATCCTGGAGACGATCGAGGCGGAGTACGAGCGCACGGTCGCCGAGATCCTGCGTATCACCGGGGAATCGGAGCTGCTCGAGGCGCAGCCGGTACTACGCCGCACCCTCGCCGTGCGCGACCGTTACCTCGAGCCGATCCACTATCTGCAGATCTCGCTGCTCGCCCGGCGGCGGGCGGGCGCCGACGATCCGCAGCTGCAGCGCGCGTTGCTGCTGTCCCTGAACGGCATCGCCGCCGGCATGCGCAACACCGGCTGAGCCGAACAACGGGTTCAGGTCGCGTAATGGTAGCGACAGGCGGCTATCCGAATCTCACCATCGATGACCTTGTAGACGAGTCGGTGCTCGTCGGTGCTGCGTCGGGACCAGTAACCGTGAGAGCCGTGCTTGAGTTTTTCGGGTCTCGGCACCGTGTGGAGGGTGTCCTGACAGCGGACTACGCCACCGAGACGACGCGCAACACACTCTCCGGCATGGAGATGTCCGACTCCTCCAACGTCTCCCCCGAGGGTCCGCGGGCCGGAACGCGAACCAGGGCCGATCGCCGCGCCGGGGAGCCGTACACATCGATGACCACACCGGGGATCTCACCGTCGTCAGGGCAGCAGGAAGTCCATGGCCGGGGTGTTGTCCAGCGGGTAGAGGTAGCTCTGGATCTCCTTGACCACGCCATTGGTGTCCTGGGTGTCGCCGAAGGAGAACGCCGACGCGTCGTAGAACCGAGAGCCGGCAACGGCCTGCACCTGGTGCGGACGCTGGCCCGGGCCCTGGCCGCCGGCCAGCGCCACCAGCAGCGGACGGCCGCTCGCGAAGGTCGCCGGCACGCTCATCGTGATCGTGCCGGTGGCCGGGTCAACGCTGCCGCGCAGCGGGGTGCCGGCGACACCGTAGGCCAGACACTTGTCGTTGCTGGTGGTCGGTGCGGCGTTGCACTCGGTCAGCAGCGTGTCGTAGTCGTTGTACTTGAACGACCAGCCGTTGGTTGGGCTGTACCGGGCGACCACCGCCGAGGGCTGGAAGCCGTTGGAGAACCGCAGCGCGTACAGCAGCGACCCGCTCGTGGTGTCGGCGAGCGCCTTCGACAGGCTCGCCGCCGACAGGCTGGCAAGCTTCATCGTCACGGTGAAGCCCCCGCCGCTGCGCGGCCCGATCCCGGTCGATACGAAGTCCGAGGCCGGCTCGTTGACCGGCGTCGGCGTAGCGAACAGATTGGAGTACTGCGCTTGCGCGTCACCGCCCGGATCGCTGGAGCTGCTGCGCACCACCGGACCATTGCCACCGCTGACGGACCCGCCGCCGAGGCTCGGACCGCCGGTATGGGTGGGGACCATCGGGTTCGCGACGTGACCGGAGGCCTCGCCGGGGGGCTTCGCGTCGTTGTCGTAGACGACCTGCAGCCGCCCGCTTGCCGGGTTGTACTTGACCGCGAAGAAGTCGGCGAGGGTCCGGTCGCCCGCGGGCACGGACAGGTCGCACCCCAGGCCGTTGAGGCAGATCGAGTCGTAGTGCATCGGGTGGGTCGTCGCCTGGACCTGGCTGACAGTTCGGCCGGCAGACAGCGCATTGATCGACTCGTTGACGTAGACGTTCCAGCTGGCCTTGAACGTCCCGAGGTTGGGGTTGCCCTCGGTCTGCGTGCCGTAGAACGCGACGGCGACCCGGCCCGGTGCACCCTCGGCGGCGACCCAGGGGAAGACCGTCGTACGGATGGCGCCACGGTCGACCTGCAGCGGGGTGGAGAAACCGACGGTCTGCGGGTTGTTCTTCGGTGCCACCGCCGTGGCCGCGTTGCCGATGGCCTGGTTGCAGCCGGCGAGCTTCGAGTGCGGCAGCGTCACCAGGTAGGTGTGGAACTGCGCCTTCTCGGCGTACGCGATGTAGATGTTGCCGGCGCTGTCGGCGTCGGCCGTGGCGAAGTTGGTGCTCGGCCCGCCCGGCGCGGTCGCCGCGACGCAGTCCACGAAGCTGGCGCCGTTGTCGTAGGACACCGACAGGTTGACGTCGTTACCCCTGGTCCAGGCGAAGAACACGACGCGGTGCCCGTTGAGGTTGAACTGCGAGGGCAGGGTGCGCATCGGGCCGGGGAAGTCCGGGCTCGCGCCGCCGATCGCGGTCTGCGTGCCGTAGGTCAGCCCGCCGTTTGTCGACTTCTGCACGACGATGTTGCGCGGCGCCTGCTGGTTGTAGCTCAGCAGCACGGTCTTCGGGTCGGTGAAGACGTTCCACTGCCGGTCGGCCCCTACGCCGGCGTTGGTGGTGCCGTTGCCGGCCGGTCCGGCGTTGAGCAGGGTGTGCCCGTTGTCGGCCGACGTCGTGGTGGTGAAGCCCGTCAGTGGGCCGAGGCCGGCGTAGGCGTACTGGTAGTTGCCGGCGGAGTTCGTGTCCCGGGCCAGGTTGATCGCGCAGTCCCCGCCCCCGCCAACGGCCTGCTGCCCGCGCGGCGGCGTGCCGATCAGGTGGAACTGGTTGCCGCCGTCGGTGGAGACCTGGGCATAGTCCGACGCCGAGGTGAATCCGGTGGGCCCGCACGTGTAGGTGCTGCCGTCGGGTGCGGTCTCGATCAGCGGCTCGGCCTCGTCGCGCTGGGGGTCAGCGGCGACGCTCGCGGAGAAGCCCAGCCCGTTGGCGGGCCCCGGTGGCAGGCTGCCGCCACCGGTCACGGCCGTGGTGGTGACGGCCAGCTTGCCGGCATAGAGCTGGGGCGTGCCGTTGGCGAAGCCGCAGGCCTCGACCTGGTAGGTGCCCGGCTGGATATCGGTCGCCGCGACGGTCTCGGTGGTGTTGCTCGTGTCGCTCGATCCGACCTCGGCACCGTTCGGGCCGACCACGGTGAGGATCTCGTCGTTGGTCATCGCGCTGGTCGTGGGCTTCCAGCTGATCGAGAACGTGAACAGCGCGCTGACGTTCTGGTAGGCGCCCGCCGGGACCGACACCGAGATGGTCTCGATGTCCGAAGTCGACGTGCCGCCGTTGCAGTCGCTGGTCGGGTTGGCGCCGGGCGCGATCGTGCCCGTCCAGTTCACCTTGCGGGTCTGCCCGGCGCTGCCGGGCACCGCAACGGACTGGGACGGGGGCGACGCGGCGAGCGCACCGGTCATCGGTACGGCGGCGACGACCGCGGCGACGGCGGCGACAGCGAGCAGACGTGAACGACGCACCAGAAACTCCTCGGACCAAGGCCATGACGGCTGGAACGCGTCATGACGGCGACACCCCTGTGACGCGGGCTGACATTACGGACGGTTCCTCGGCGGGAAAACCCCCGTTCGGGCGCAACCCGGATCGGCCGGTTGAGCCGAGGATCCCCGCGCCTCTACCAGTCCGTCGGCGCGACACACCGGGCCCTCGCCGGCATGGCGCGTAACCCGGCTGGTAAAGCGGGACCGAACGGGGCGTCACGTCGCGACGCATCGTGGTGCCCGATTCCCCGCTCCGACAGGGGTTTTCGTTTGCCCACGAGCCGGCGGTCACGCTGATATCGTCAATCCCGGTCGATCAAGGGAGGAATAGATGACGACGGTCGGTGCCCGTGCGGTCGACGGGCTGACCAGCCTGCGCTGGGTGCCGTAGGCCAGGGAGCTCGCGGACGTCGAGCTCATCCTGGACGGCGCCCTGCCGCCGCTGTCCGGCCTGCCCGGTCGCACCGAGCTGATCGCGGTCCGCGAGAGCGGGCGGCTGCTCTCCGGAGCGCCGCTGCCCCATGCGCCGACGCTGCGTGTGCCACCGGAAGCGGCCAGTGCCGTGCCAACCGGCTCGGAGGTCGTGCTCACCGACGAGGAGGGCGCTCCGATCGCCGCATTGCAGGTCACCGAGCGATGGGACGACGGCGCGAGCACGTTCGCCGCGGGTGACCTGCGCCGGCTCGCGACACCGGCCCACGGTCCGGCCCGGTCGCTGCACCGCACACCCGCCGACGTCCGGGCCGAGCTTGGCGGTGCGCCGGCCGTCGCCGCGGTCGCCCGCCGGCCGCTGCTGCACGCCGATATCGCCGCACTCACCGACGCTTCGGCCCGCCTCGGTGCGCGGATCCTCGTCCTGCTCGCGGTGGGAGCGATCGACGCGGCGCTGCCGCCGGCTGCCGTTGTACCGGCGGTCCAGGCCGCAGCGCACGCCCGGCCGGCCGGGACCGTCGTCGCCTCGGTGACCCTGTCCAGCGGCGCCGACCCTGACGCCGAGGCCGCCATCGACGCGCACGTCGCAGCCGCCTATGGCGCGACGGCCCTGCTGGGGCGGGACGGCGTTGACATCGGCGCGGTGACCGTCATCACCGGCGGTGCGACCGACGTCGAGCACGAGCAGCTCGTTGCCCGCCTGGACGCCGGCGG
>JBPCOR010000326.1:0-2670 GCA_051000035.1 Mycobacteriales bacterium
CCGGCGCTGATCTGGCACCAGGTCCGGTACGAGCAGCTGTCGTTCTGGCGTAATCCGCAGAGCGCATTCTTCACGTTCGCGTTCCCGGTGCTGTTCTTCATCATTCTCGGCGCCGTCTTCGGCAACGGAAATATCTACGGCAATGTGAACGGGCTCGCCTACTACACGGCGACCATCACGGCCTTGTCGGTGATGAGCGCGTGTTACAGCCAGCTCGCCATCGTGTTGTCGCTGCGCCGGCAGACCGGCATCCTCAAACGGATGCGGGCGACGCCGGCACCGGCCTGGTTGGTCTTCGCCGGGATCCTGATCCACTGCATCGTCCTCAGCCTGATCGACGTCGTGGTCATCCTGGCGATGAGCCGCATCTACGGCAACCCGCTGCCGGGTCACCTCTTCGTCATTTTCGTGACATTGATCGTCGGTGCGGCTGCATTCTGCGCGCTGGGCGTCGGCGTCGCATCGCTGGTGACGAACGCCGACGCGGCGCCGGCCGTCGTACAGTTCATCTTCTTCCCGCTGGTCTTCATCTCCGGCTCGTACTTCCACATCACCTCCAAGGTCCTCAACCAGATCGCCAATATCTTTCCGGTGCGGCCGTTCAACAACGCGCTGCTCAATCCGATGGCGCTACACAGGGGCTTCGACAGCAAAGATGTCGGCATCCTGGCGATCTGGGGCGTGCTCGGCGCTGCGGTGGCGATTCGACGATTCCGCTGGGATCCCAAACCGGAATAGCGGCATTTGGCCCGCTCGCACCGCCGGTGGGCGGTGGTGTTGCCGGTCCGCGATGCCCGCCCGACGTAAACGCCGATCTGCTGCAGATTCCTCATATGTGGCAGGCACTTCGAGGTGACCGGGCGGGCGGCGAGGGGTAGGATCGAACGTATGTTCGAGCACCTCCAAATCCGCTGACTTGGGCCTGCCGGTCCTGGCGCCGACCGCCTCGGTCGACGCGCTGCTCGCGCTCGAGCGGCCCGGGCTCGATCTTGACGATCTGCTGTCGATGATGCGCGCGGTGGAGCAGCAGGCCCGACCCCTTGCCGCGGTTCAGGATGCGAACGTCGCCGAGGTGACCGCCCGCGGCGTCGCGGCCGAGCTGGGTTGTCGAGACACGGCAGGGCTGCTCCGGGACACGCTGCGGCTGTCTCCTGCGCAGCGCGCGCTGGATGTCACGCGGCGGCGAGTTTCGGGCCGCGTCGCGGGCTCACGGGCGAGTCGCTCCCGCCGGTCTTGGCGCTGACCGCGAAGGCGCAGGGAGTGATCTCGGCGGCGCACGCGAGCGTAGTCGCTGCCACCGTGGCGGAGTTGCCCGAGCGGATCGCCGCCGAGCACTCCGGAGCGGTCGAGGCCGTGCTCGTCGAGCAGGCCGGCGGGATGGATCCGACCCCGCTGGGCAAGCTCGGCCGACGGATCGTCGACACGCTCGATCCCGCGGCACGCTTGCCGGCGACCGCGACCGCGACCGCGATCACGAGCGTCGGCGCGGCGTCACGCTGCGGACGCGCCGGGACGGGTCCGGCGAGCTCACCGGGTGACCGACACCCGAGTGCGCCGCGGTCTGGCTGGCCGTCTTCGATTCACCGGCCGCACCCGCCGCTGCGGCCGGTCCGGCCGGTGAGACCGGTCCCGTCGAGCCGGCTAAGCGCCAGTTGGCCGCAGCGACCGCACGACGCCGTGTACGACGCGGGTCCGCGGTTGCTACGTTGCGGTGAGCTGGGGATCACGCCGGCGCTCCGGTCACCGTGCCGCTGGCGATGAGCACCGAGCAGGCACGCACCCGCCGCGGAAACGCGTGCACCGGCCATGGAGACCTGATCAGCGTCGATGCGGCCCTTCGGCTCGCCGACGAGGCTCGGGTCGTCCCGGTGCAGCTGGCCGACCCGGCGGCGTCATCCGCAATGGCACGGCACGTCGGTCGGCCTCGCCCACCCAGCGGCACGCGCTGTTCGCGCGGGATGGCGGATGCTCGTTCCCGGGCTGCGACGTACCGTCGGCGTGGACCCAGGCGCACCACGTGATCGCGTGGTCAGTGGGCGGGGCGGACCGTCCTGGACAATCTGACGCTGTTGTGCGGTTTCCATCATCGCGAATTCGCCCGCCGCGGCTGGTCGGTCCAGGCGCGCGACGGCGTCGCCCAATGGCGGCCACCGCCCTGGATCGACCCAGCGCGCTGGCCGCGGCGCAACACCTCCCACCGCGTCGGACTACCCGACCGCGCGGGGCCGGCTGACGTTGGATTCAATCGGAGCCGTCGCCAAGCGGATCACGGCCGCCGGTCTCCGCCAGGTGCGCGGTCACCTTTTCGCTGATCGTCGCGAGCTGGCGGACTTGGGTGGGTGTCAGCAGACCGATCAGGTGCGTGCGTACTGATTCGGCGTGCCCCGGAGCCGCGGCCGCCAAGGCGCGCCGGCCGGCCGCCGTCAGCGACACCGTGCAGCCGCGCGCGTCCGTCGCGCAGCCGGCGCGCCGGATCCGGCCACGGGCCTGCATCCGGGTGAGATGGGGGGAAAGGAGGCTGCTCTTCCAGTGCAGGCGAGCCACGAGATCCGCGAGCCGCCACGGCCGGTCCCGCTCGGAGACGGTCGACAACACGTCGTAATCCGGCTCGGAGAGCCCGGCGTCATCGGCGAGATCGCGTCCGAGTCGCAGATCCAGCAGCACCCGCAT
>JBPCOR010000359.1:0-9045 GCA_051000035.1 Mycobacteriales bacterium
GTCACAACAAGCTGATCCAGGTCTGCGGGCAGGTCGTGCGGGCCGTCGTGCTCGATCTGATCGCGGACAAGATCGCGCATGCGCCGGACGCCCGGGCGGTGATGCTGCAGACGCTCGGGCACCACGCCGATGTGCTCGACGCGGTCCGGGCCGGCGACGGCGACCGCGCCACCGAGCTGTCGCGTACGACGCTTTATGCCTACTACGGCGGCTACCTCACCTCCGCCGAGCGGTCCACCGTCGCCCCGCTACTGGCCGGGGGCGGCGGGGAAGGCGGGGCACCGGGCGAGCAGGGCTAGGGCCGGCGTGGCGTACCGTCGAACGGTGACCACGCCGACCGGCCCGACCACCCGTCCGGACCTGACGACCCTCGGCGAACTGCGCGCCGACGGGCACGTCCGACGGGACGTCAAGGACGAGATCCGCGAACATCTGCTGGCCCGGCTGGCGGCCGGCGAGCCGACCCTGCCGGGGATCGTCGGTTTCGAGCACACCGTCATCCCCGAGGTGGAGCGCGCGCTGCTCGCCGGGCACGACATGGTGCTGCTCGGCGAGCGCGGGCAGGGCAAGACCCGCCTGATCCGCACCCTCATCTCGCTGCTCGACGAGTGGACGCCGGTGGTCGCGGGCTGCGAGATCAACGACCACCCGTACGCCCCGAGCTGCCGCCGCTGCCAGACCCTGGTCGCGGATCGCGGCGACGGCACCCCGATCGGCTGGCTGCACCGCGAAAGCCGCTACGGCGAAAAGCTCGCCACCCCCGACACGTCGGTCGGCGATCTCATCGGTGACATCGACCCGATCAGGGTCGCCGAGGGCCGGACGCTCGGCGACCCCGAGACCATCCACTACGGACTGCTGCCCCGCACCAACCGCGGCATCTTCAGTGTCAACGAGCTGCCCGACCTGGCCGAACGCATCCAGGTCGCCCTGCTCAACGTGCTGGAGGAGCGCGACATCCAGGTCCGCGGCTATGCGTTGCGACTGCCCCTGGACGTGCTGCTCGTGGCCAGCGCCAACCCCGAGGACTACACCAACCGGGGCCGGATCATCACCCCGCTGAAGGACCGCTTCGGCGCCGAGGTGCGCACCCACTACCCCCTCGACCTCGCCGACGAGATCGATCTGATCGGGCAGGAGGCGCACGTTGCCTGGCCGGGCGGATCCACCCTGCCCGCACCTGTCGTGCCCCAGCACCTGATCGAGCTGGTGGCCCGCTACACCCGGCTGGTGCGCGAGGCCCCGCAGGTCGACCAGCGCTCCGGCGTCAGCGCCCGCTTCGCGATCGCCGCCGTGGAGACGGTGGCCGCCTCCGCCGTACGCCGAGCGGCGGTCGTCGGTGAGCCGCCGGTGGCCCGGATCTGCGACCTGCCGGCCGTCGTGGCGGCAAGCCGCGGCAAGGTGGAGTTCGACGACGCCGACGAGGGTCGCGAGATCGAGGTGCTCGACCATCTGCTGCGCCGGGCCACCGCGGAGACCTTCCGGGCGCGCCTTGCCGGCGTGGACCTCTCCGCCCTGCAGCAACGCTTCGACGACGGCGCCCCGGTGGAGACCGGCGACGACGTGCCGGCCGCCGAGCTGCTGCGGCAGGTCGGCAGATTCGCCGGACTCGCCGTGCTGATGGAGCGGCTCGGCATCGACGAGGGCGCCGAGGATCCCGGGCTCGCCGCGGCCGCAACCGAATTCGCCCTGGAGGGACTGCACCTGTCCCGGCGCCTGGCCAAGGACGAGATCGACGGCCACACCGTCTACGGCAGCTGATGGGCGGCTACCCCGGGACCGACTCCGGCGACAGCCGGGCGCACCCGTACCGGCGGGCTCGGTACGGCAGCTGGCACGGCGGCCGCGACCCGATGGAGGCGCCCTTCGACGTGCGCCGGGCCATTGACGCGATCGGCGCGGACGTGCTCGCCGGCGAGAGTCCCGGCGAGGCGCTGCGCCGGCTGCTGCGGGAAGGCACCGACGGCCTGCCCGGCATGGACAACCTGCGCCGCAAGCTGCGCGAACGTGCCCGCGCCGCCCGGCGGCGCGGCCAGCTCGACGGCGCCCTGCAACGCGTGAAAGAGCTGCTGGACAAGGCGATCGAGGCGGAGCGGCAGGCGCTCTTCCCGGACCCGTCCGACGCCGCCCGGCTCGCCGAGAGCGAGCTCGACGCGCTGCCCGACGATCCCGCCCGGGCGGTGCGCCAGCTCGCCGACCACGAGTGGCGCAGCGACGACGCGCGCGCGGCGTACGACGAGATCCGCGACCTGCTGCGCAGCGAGGTGCTCGACTCGCAGTTCCGCGGCATGAAGGAGGCGCTGCAGCACACCTCACCGCAGGACATGGACCGGATCAAGGACATGCTCGGGGACCTCAACGCGATGCTCGCGGCCGACGCGCGCGCCGCGTATGACGAGATCCGCGACCTGCTGCGCAGCGAGGTGCTCGACTCGCAGTTCCGCGGCATGAAGGAGGCGCTGCAACACACCTCACCGCAGGACATGGACCGGATCAAGGACATGCTCGGGGACCTCAACGCGATGCTGGCGGCCGACGCGCGCGGCGAGCACACGCAGGAGCGGTTCGATGCGTTCATCCAGAACTACGGCGAATTCTTCCCGGACAATCCCGCCGACCTGGCCGAACTGGTCGATTCCCTCGCCCGACGGGCCGCGGCGCAGCAGCGGATGATGGCGAGCCTCACCGACGAGCAGCGCCAGGAGCTGGGCGACCTGATGGCCGGCGCGATGGGCGACGCCGGGCTGGCGACCGAGCTCGCCGCGCTGCAGCAGCAGCTGCGGGCCGCGCGCCCGGACCTGCGCTGGACCGGCCGGGAGCGGATGCGCGGCGACCGGCCGCTCGGCCTGGGCGACGCGACCAGCGCGCTGGAGGAGATCGCCGACCTCGAGGACCTCGATTCCGTCCTCGACCAGGACTACGCCGGCGCGAGCCTGGACGACGTCGACCCGGAGCTGGTCGAGCGGGCACTCGGCCGTTCGGCGCGCGAGCAGATCGAGGCGCTGCGCCGGATCGAACGCGAGCTGGACCGGCAGGGCTACCTCACCCGCGAGGACGGTCGGCTGGAGCTGTCCCCCCGCGCCGTCCGCCGGATCGGGCAGGCGGCGCTGCGGCGGGTCTTCACCGACCTGCAGGCCGCCGGGCGCGGCGGGCACGACGTCACCGACGCCGGCGCCGCGGGCGAGCTGACCGGATCGAGCCGGGCCTGGCGCTACGGCGACGAACAGCCCCTGGACGTGGTGCGGACGCTACGGAACGCGGTGCTGCGCACCGGCGCGGCCGGCCGGACTTCCGGCGGCGTCCGACTGGCCGTGGACGACTTCGAGGTGTTCGAGACCGAGCGGCGCACCACGTCCGCGGTCGCGCTGCTCGTGGACCTGTCCTACTCGATGGCCCTGCGCGGCACCTGGGGCGTCGCGAAGTCCACCGCGCTCGCGCTGCACAGCCTGGTCACGACGCGTTACCCGCAGGACGCCATCGAGATCATCGGCTTCTCCAACTACGCCCGGGTGCTCTCGGCCACCGAACTGGCCGGACTGTCGTGGGACATGGTGCAGGGCACCAACCTGCAGCACGGCCTGATGCTCGCCGGGCGGCACCTCGCCAAGCACCCCGACGCCGAGCCGGTGGTGCTCGTCATCACCGACGGCGAGCCGACGGCGCACCTGGACCTCGACGGGCATCCGCGGTTCGCCTGGCCGCCGCTGCCGGAGACCGTGGCCGCGACGTACGCCGAGGTGGAGCGGGTGACTCGGCGCGGCGCGACCATCAACGTGTTCATGCTGGCCGACGACCCGGGCCTGGTGCGGTTCGTGGACAAGCTCGCCGAGCGCAACGGCGGGCGGGTGTTCTCCCCCGACCCCGAACGCCTCGGCGAGTACGTCGTCAGCGACTACCTGCGAGCCCGCCGCGGGCACCGGCCGGGCCGCCGCGCAGGATAGGCGTCCGGACCGGTCAGCGCAGGGCCTGGTCGAGGTCGGCGAGCAGGTCCTCGATCGACTCGATGCCGACCGACAGGCGGACCAGCTCCGGCGGCGGGGCCAGCGCGGACCCCGCGGCCGATGCATGCGTCATCCGGGCCGGATGCTCGATCAGCGACTCGACGCCGCCGAGCGACTCGCCCAGCGTGAAGACCCGGGTCCGTTCGCACACCCGCAGCGCGGCATCCTCGCCGCCGATCGCAGTAAAGGACACCATCCCGCCGAAGCCACGCATCTGCTTGGCGGCGACCTCGTGACCGTGGTGATCGGCCAATCCGGGGTAGTAGACGCGATCAACGGCCGGGTGGGTCAGGAGCATCGCGGCGACCCGCTCGGCGTTGGCGCAGTGCCGGTCCATGCGTACGCCAAGGGTCTTCAGGCCCCGCAGCGTCAACCACGCGTCGAACGGGCCGGCGATGCCACCCGTGGACTTCTGCACGAACGCCAGCCGCTCCGCCAGCTCGGCATCGCGGACCACCAGCGCGCCGCCGATCACGTCGGAGTGCCCGCCGATGTACTTGGTGGTCGAGTGCACGACGACGTCGGCGCCGTGCGCGAGCGGCTGCTGCAGGTAGGGCGAGGCGAAGGTGTTGTCGACGACTAGCGACGCCCCGTGCTCCCGGGCGACGCCCGCCAGCCCTGCGATGTCGGCGATGCCGAGCAGCGGGTTGCTCGGGGTCTCGCACCACACGACGACGGTGCTGTCGCGCATCGCGGCCCGCACCGCCGCCGGGTCGCCGAGGTCGGCCGGCGTGTAGTCCAGTCCCCAGCCCGCGAGCACCCGGTCGAACAGCCGGTAGGTCCCGCCGTATGCGTCGGCGGGGATGACGACGTGATCGCCGGGCTGGCAGATCGTACGCAGCAGCGCGTCCTCCGCTGCCATGCCCGAGGCGAAGGCAAGGGCGTGGGTGCCGCCCTCGACCGCCGCCAGAGCGGTTTGCAGCGCGGTGCGGGTGGGGTTGCCGGCGCGGCTGTAGTCGTATCCCTCGCGCAGCGCGCCGACGGCGTCCTGGGCGAAGGTGGACGTCTGGTAGATCGGCACCGCCACCGAGCCGGTCCTGCTGTCGGGCTCCTGGCCGGCGTGAATGGCGAGCGTGTCGAAACCACTTCCCGCCACAGCGCCCGCGTCGTCGATCGTCATACCGGACAGGCTAACCTCGCCCCGTGATCGATTCCGACCTGCATGCGGCTGTCGACCGCGTTCTGCCCGGCGTACGCCGGGATCTGGAGACGCTGGTGCGGATTCCGTCCGTGTCGGCCGATCCCGCACGCGCCGCCGACGTCGACCGCAGCGCGGAGCTGGTCGCCGACCTGCTCCGCGGCGCCGGCCTGCCCGACGTGTCGATCAAGACCGTGGCGGGCGGCAAGCCGGCCGTGATCGGTCGCTACCCGGCGCCTGACGGCGCCCCGACCGTGCTGCTCTACGCCCACCACGACGTGCAGCCGACCGGGCCGGTGGAGGCGTGGGTGTCACCGCCCTTCGAGCCGACCGAGCGCGACGGGCGACTGTTCGGCCGCGGAACCGCCGACGACAAGGCCGGTGTCGCGTTGCACCTGGCGGCACTGCGCGCCTTCGACGGCGCGCCACCCGTCGGCGTCACCGTCTTCATCGAGGGCGAGGAGGAGATCGGATCGCCCACCCTGCCGGCGTTTCTCGACAGTTATCACGACCTGCTCGGCTGCGACGTGATCGTGCTGGCCGACACCGGCAACTGGGCGGTCGGGCGGCCGGGGATGTCGACCACGCTGCGCGGCCTCGCCGACTGCATCGTGCGGGTGGCGACCCTTGACCACGCGATCCACTCCGGCGGCAGCGGGCCGGTTCCGGACGCGGTCACCGCGCTGGTGCGCCTGCTCGCGACGCTGCACGACGACGACGGCAACGTCGCCGTCGAGGGCCTGGTGTCCGAGGACGCCGACCCGCTCGACCTGGACGAGGCGCGGCTGCGGCAGGAGAGCGGCCTGCTGCCCGGCGTACGCCTCACCGGTACCGGCACCCTCACCTCCCGGCAGTGGACCCGCCCGTCGATCGCCGTGCTCGCCATCGACGCACCGGCCGTCGACGGCGTCGCCAACGTGCTCACGCCGGTTGCCCGGGCGAAGGTCAGCATGCGGGTCGCCCCCGGCGACAACGCCCAGCGCGCCCTCGACACGCTCACGCGACATCTGCAATCGCACGCCCCGTGGGGAGCGGAGGTCACTGTCTCGCAGGGCACCGCCGGCGAGCCGTACCGCATCGACAGCCAGGGACCGGCCTACGACGCCGCCCGCGCGGCGCTTCGGGAGGCCTGGGGCGTCGAGGCGACCGATATCGGCATCGGCGGCTCGATCCCCTTCGTCGCGGCCTTCGCGGACGCCTACCCCAGGGCCGCGATTCTCATCACCGGGGTCGCCGACCCCGACACCCGCGCGCACGGCGCCAACGAGTCCCTGCACCTGCAGGAACTCGCCACCGGCTGCCTCGCGGAGGCGCTGCTGCTCCGCAATCTCGCCGCCGCCGCACCGGACTCCCCCGTCCGGGTGCGCTAACCGGTAGCTCGCGCGCCACCGCGCTGGCGCGCCCGGTCGATGAGCCGGGCCGTTCGCGGGTCGGACACGTCCAGCTCGAACACCGGTGCGACCGCGAGCCGCTCGTCGCCGACCAGGATCTGGACGGCATCGGGCAGCGCCGTCACCAGCCGCACCCGCAGCTCACCGAACACGCAGTTCCAGCGCAGCGGGCCGGGTTCGCGCGGGTCGCTCGACGCGTAGCCCCAGTCCTGCCAGTTCTGGCTCCACCGCCGCAGGTTCGTGATCCCGGCCAGGGCCGCGGCCAGACCGTCCAAGTCACTCTCGGGCACAAGCACCTCCAGCGCCTTGACCGGCAGCGGGACGCCTTGCAGCACGGCGGCGAACGCACCGTCGATCAGGTGTGGCACCGGCGCGAGCCACTCCCGCCAGATGCCAAGCTGAAAGGACGGCTGAGCGACCCGGTCAGTGATCGACATCGCTGCCAACCGGTCGATCGCACGGTCGACGTCTGCCCACAACGGCTCCGTCGCGAGTAGCAGCTGTCGTCCCATCGCTGCGAGCACCTTGTTGATCGTTGCGATGCTCGGTGCCCGCCGGCCCCGCTCCCAGCGAGACAGCATCGCCTGGGAGATATCTGACGCGTGAGCGAGCTCCGCCTGGCTCAGGCCGGCAGCCCGTCGCTCCCGGCGCAGCAGGTCGGCAACGGCCAGGCCATCGGCGTCCATCCTGACAACGATGGACGATGGCGGCCGCGCCGGCTCGCCGTCGGATCGAGCTGTGGAAACCGGTGAGCTAGGTCGACCGCCTGTGGATGAGGGTTGTCTGACGACGGTTCCCCGGGAACGGTCGATGCCACCGGGGCATATTTATGCCTCAGGGGCATAGGTCATTGCCCGGACGCCATGCCGAGCTGGCATCGGTTCCGACGCCCCGGCCGGCAGAACTCAGCGGCCGGCCAGGAACCCGAGCAGGTCCTGGCGGGTCAGGATGCCGGTGGGTTTGCCGTCGGAGAGGACCAACGCGGCGTCGGAATCCTCCAGCGCGGTCATCGCCGCCGTCACGGCCTCGCCCGCGCCGATCATCGGCAGCGGCGCGGACATGTGGCGTTCCAGCGGGTCGGCGAGAGCGGCGCGGCCGGCGAAGAGCGCGTCGAGCAGGTCCCGCTCGACGACCGACCCCATGATCTCGCCGGCCATGATCGGCGGTTCGGTCTTGACCACCGGCATCTGCGAGACCTCGAATTCACGCAGGATGTCGATCGCCTCGCGCACGGTCTCGTGCGGATGCACGTGCACGAACTGCGGTAGCGGTCCACTCTTGGCGGACAGCACCTCGCCCACCGTGCGGTCGCCGGGATGGGTGAGGAAACCGAAGTCGGACATCCACTCGTCGTTGAAGATCTTGGACAGATAGCCGCGGCCGCCGTCGGGTAGGACCACGACGATCACGTCGTCAGGCTCCGCGACCAGGGCGGCCCGCACGGCACCGGCCACCGCCATGCCGCAGGACCCGCCGACGAGCAGGCCCTCCTCCCGGGCGAGGCGGCGCGTCATCGTGAACGAGTCGCGGTCGCTGACCGCCACGACCTCATCGCACACATCCCGGTCATACGTCGTCGGCCAGAAGTCCTCGCCGACCCCCTCGACGAGGTAGGGCCGGCCGGTGCCGCCGGAATACACCGAACCCTCCGGATCCACCCCGATGACCTTCACCCCGCCGCCGCTGGCATCCTTCAGGTACCGGCCGGTGCCGCTGATCGTGCCGCCCGTGCCGATGCCGGCGACGAAGTGGGTGATCCTGCCGTCGGTCTGCTTCCAGATCTCCGGGCCGGTGCTCGCGTAGTGCGACGCGGGATTGTTCTCATTGGCGTACTGATCGGGTTTCCAGCCGCCCGGTGTCTGCCGCGCCAACCGGTCCGACACCCGGTAGTAGGAACGCGGATCGGTGGGATCGACGGCCGTCGGGCAGATCTCGACCTGGGCGCCGTAGGCCCGCAACACATCGACCTTGTCCCGCGACACCTTGTCCGGAACGACGAATATGCAGCTGTACCCCCGCTGCTGCGCGACGATCGCGAGCCCGATACCGGTGTTTCCGCTGGTCGGCTCGACGATGGTGCCGCCGGGGGCGAGCGAACCCTCCCGCTCGGCCGCCTGGACCATCCGCAGCGCGATCCGGTCCTTCACCGACCCACCCGGATTGAAGTACTCGACCTTCGCGAGCACGAGCGGAGCCGCACCGTCGACCACGCGGGAGAGCCGGACGAGCGGCGTGTCGCCGATCAGGTCGGCGAGCGATTCGGAGTAGCGCATGCCGGTCAGGCTAACTGCGCGGCGACGCCCCGGATCGTTAACCTCGCAACGGAGGAGGTGCCACGGTGAGCAGAGCCGGTCGCGCGCGACGAATCGTAACCACGGCGGCCTACGGCGGCGGCAGCCTGGGGTTGGTCGGCGCCGCGCTCGCCGGCGTGCTGTTCAGCGAGGCCAAACCGGCCCGCCGGACGGCCGGTACCCCGGAGGGGACGGCGCCCCGGGGCGCTACCGTATGGAGCCGC